>NZ_JBFYLB010000100.1:0-8481 GCF_041305605.1 Methanomethylovorans sp. | reverse complement strand
GGCTCTGTAGAGAGCTGTCTATTGTTTACTTAGAATTGAGTTAAATCTGAAATGGAACTGTATACTTTGTGAAGGGTTATGCATTTGCTCTTCCGGATATGAGTTATACAACTTCTCTGATTACACTGAAAATTTCAAATGGAAGTTGTTGTCTGCTATACTAGATCTTATTTCTATTTAGTTACATAGATAATAAAGGAGTATAGTAAAAAAGTTAATCTGGAATACTGCACTAACTTTATTTTAGTAGAGTGGGAGTAAGATATTTAGTGTGACAGATGAGTTATTGGGTAATAATAACTCCTCTGCTTAGTTGTAATTTTAAATATCTTCACTTGTGGGGGGTGATTAGGTGATCTTGTATGAAGATGTAGGGAATTCATAGAGAGTGTTTACTATAAATAAGCTAAGGCTCGTAGCACTCCTTAAATTCAATCGGATTCCGAATTAAAGAAACTTTCAATTATCCCATTATTTTAAGTCCTTGAGATTATCTGACTTAAAATGGTTATTTTCTGCGGATCGCTGATCAAACCGAATCTTATAACAGCAAAAAGAAATCACGAAATTGAAATGTGTTTGAGATTCAACCAATGGCTAGAAAATTATATTGAAGGTGATATATTATGGTTGATGCTAGAACCAATGTTTACTTCTTCTGGAGGGATAATTATCTACGTTATGACCGAGTCCTCGATCGTACAGACGAAGATTATCCTTTGTCCATCGCAGGCTACTGGCCCGGGTTTACTGAGGCCGGATTTGATACCGGAGTAGATGCAGCAGTTAATTGGCAAAACGGTAAGATCTATTTCTTCAAAGGTAACCAATATCTGCGCTACGATATTGCCGCCGACAAAGCGGACCCTGGCTATCCTCTTCTTATTGCTGGCAACTGGCCAGGATTTACCGAGGTCGGATTTGATACCGGAGTGAACACAGCAATTAATTTTGGAAACGGTAAAGTGTATTTCTTCAAAGGTAATCAATATCTGCGCTACGATATTGCTGCCGACAAAGTGGACCCTGGCTATCCTCTTCCTATTGCTGGCAACTGGTCAGGATTTACTGAGGCTGGATTTGATACCGGAGTGAACGCAGCAATTAACTGGGGAAACGGCAAGGTGTATTTCTTCAAAGGTAACCAATATCTACGTTACGATATTGCTTCTGACAAAGTGGACCCTGGCTATCCTCTTTCGATTGCTGGCCATTGGCCAGGATTTACCGAGGCTGGATTTGCCGAAGGTGTCAGCGCAGCGATCGACTTGTCTGATGAAAGTGCCGAGATCTGGCTAGCTGGTGCAGAGATAATTAAGAGTCCTGTGAACGGTCCCAGGTTTCTTCCATTACCTTGGCGTGGCGTGTTACATACCACTGAGGGTAGTACCCTCGAAGGTGCCATTAGCTCTTTCCGGTCAACGAACTTCTGGCCACATTTCACCATCGAGCCCAATACCCTGCGAGTCGTCCAACACCTGCCACTTACAATTGGTGCCAGGTCTTTATCGGACAAAGCGACCTCAGAGAATGCCGCTCATTGCATCCAGATCGAGATTGTCGGATTTGCTGCACAGACTCCCAGCTGGGCACCCGAGCAACTAGCATTCATTCGTGATGTGATGCGGCAGATCATGTACCAGGTACCGATCCCACGGCAGTCCGATCGCACATTCCTGGATAGTACCGGTGTGGGTACTCACCCCGAGAACCGAATGTCTGTGAACGAGTGGAAGTTGTTCTCAGGGTGGTGCGGACACCAGCATGTTCCAGGTGAGACCCACTGGGATCCGGGCGCCATCGACATTACTGCCCTTCTGTCATGACGCTTTTCTCTTTTGAGATCGGATACCAAATGTTGAGACACCTGAGGTGTAGTTGTTAAGTAGGCGTATCTCTTTTGTCTACTCTTAAGTCTGTTTATGAATATATTCAAAAAAGTGAGCTCTTATTACTCCCAGGGAAATCGCATTTTATGGACCTGTACAACTCGTGATCCCAGAAACAATGTGATGACATCTATTCTTTTTTTATTACTTACTAACTATCAGTTAAATGCATCGTAATCTTTGGTTATTTGCTCACTCTCTCTCTCTGCTTCAGACTTTTTGCTGGTAGAGCGATGCCGAGATTTTAAAAGAACTTTAAAATACAAACCTTTGGACGTGAAATCAACTTAAAATTGGTTGTATATTCAACAAGATAGTTGTTCTTTGTGTAACTACAGACAATGCAAAATCAGACTATGTCCAAAAGTATATATTTGATGATGTATAACATTAAAATGGGGTAGTAAACTAGTGGGATTGGAATCGTACCATTTCATATCTTACTGTCGAGATTGCTATAGAGGGTTTTGGTAGCCATCTGGTTTCAGTCAGTTGTTTATAACAGGCATATAAACCGATGTTTAAACTTTGTTATTTTTGGAATGGTCTTTAATATCCAACCTCCAGAACTAGTTTCACAAGGAGGGTATAATATGGCAAAAGATGTATCTGCAGACTTAATGCAGGCTTTAACAGCCAAACTTTATTCTACGATTACAGGTAATGATGGCAACATTCAAATGCCGAGGAACAAATTCGTCACGTGGATGCTTCCAGGAATTCCTTTTACACCGGAAGATTTTGTATTTTGTTCAAAAGGACTGATCGGTGATAGTGCAGAAGCGACCCGGGATCTACAGCATCAGGCCTTTGTACTATCAAAGATGTTCGATTACATTCCTGATGTAAATAATCAGTTTGTAGATACTACAATGCAGCAGACAATATTTACAACTACTCAGGATACGATCAGTTCGGTATACAGGGATGTATTAAAATACAGCAGGGTGCTGAACAATGAACTGAGTGATAAAGAAAAAGAGAAGATAAAAAAGTTCAGGGATCTGTTGTCTGTAACAAAAGAAGTGACAGATATTATTACAGATGAAAAGAAAATGGTCACTGAACCCGGTCCTATTACTCTGGCCTATATTGCTAAAATGAATGATTATATAGATGCTGCTGATGAGTACATGAATTTATTGATCGATGCTCAGAGTGCAAAAGGCAACGATCAGGAAGCAATACGAAGAGTTGCTTCATGGACGAATAAATCCAAGTTCATCCGCAGCAAAATGGAAGCTGCCTATATGGCGTGGGTATCGCAGGGGTATAAAAACGAATATGAGCAAATAAATGCCTACATTGATCAGGTCACGCAAAAGAGTATGGTGCTGTACAAACAGGATCTGCTTAATAAGTACAAGAATGGCTTATTAACCAGTACCATGGAAGGTACAGCCGGAGATTTTTATTATACTACCTTAATCCCCGGAAATTTTGCAACCAGTCCGGGCTGGACCAGATTCACATTCTATGAAGGTGATTATGAAACTCACTTTAACAAGAATACAAGTCAATGGAGTGCAGGAGGCGGGCTTAGCTTTGGATTGTTCTCAATTGGCGGCCGGGCTTCAGGTTCAAAAGTTGAAGTGAATACCAGTGCCAAAGCCACGGGATTTAGTGCATCATTGGAATTCACGCAGATCCCCATAGTCAGGCCATGGTTCGATCCGGGTTTCTTCTCTATGAGAGCATGGACCTTAGATAAAATATGGGATCTGAATTTTGATAAAAAAGTTTCCGATGGAGGGGAAAAACCCACGGGCAGGCTGGTTGCTTATCCGATAACCGCATTGTTTGTCAGAAATGTCCGTTTCAGCCTAAGTGAATGGGATAGCAACAGTCAGTATATCAATAAACAAATCAGCGGAGGCGGTGCCGTTGGCTGGGGACCTTTCTTTATCGGCGGTTCATATTCTCACGGCAGTGAAACGAGGAACGGAAGTTATCATAACGAAGGCGGAAGCATTGTAATAGATGGCATGCAATTGGTTGGGTTTATAAATAACATTATTCCAAAGTCTCCGAATCCCAATCCTGAGATCAAACCTGAACAATTTGTCGGGGGTGAAGAGTGATCATCTGTGCCGGAGAAACACATTTTCTCCGATATGTTTCTTTAAGATCATGGTGGTAATTCTATGGAATCAAAAATATCGCTGGCATTAGCTACCAAGCTGAAAATGATCTTTGAAAAAGAGGATAAATTCCTTACATTTCCTTTAGGGATCGGATTCCCTTACAGGTATTTAAATTTCATGAAAGATCCCTCTGTCAGTGGATTGACTCTGCAGGAGCAGTTGAACAATAAAGGGGATTTTGCAAGACTATTAAATATCATTCCTGATGATGGTGCAACATTTTCTGCGGATGCTTCCAGGTTGCTCTGGGACGAGCTAAAAGCCGTTCTGAAAAATTCCATCTTTGCTGTCAGTGGATTATCCGAAGCGGAAAATAGATCACTCGATCAGGCAATTGATTTCCTGACCGATCTAAAGACAGAAGAAGATGGTACTGAAATTCCGGTTAATTCCGTTGCGGTAACAAAATATTATGAGTATAAAACAGTTTATGAAAACGCGGTAAATACGTATCTTAACGAAAAAATAACTGTCGAGAACTCAACCGGACCGGAGGGTGACAAACTAAAACAGCAATGGACTGCATATAGAGAAAAAGAACTGATAGATATTAAAAACAGGGCAGAGGCAGATTGGAAGAATTTAGGATTTAAGGTAGAGGTGGAAAACAACCAGGCAATTAAAAATACTCTGGAACTCAGGAAATATCTTGATATGTATCGGCAGGCATATCTGGATGAAATTAATATTTCAGAAATACCTGATCTTAACGGTTTAGGAATTGGTTTTTGCACAACGTTTTTTAGTCCCATTGACGCTTTCGATACAAATTTACCATGGACTAAGCTAACCTTAACAAAAGAGGAAATTGCAAGCCTTATTCAAAATGCATCTGTTGAATTGAAGGGCCTTTTTAATGCTTCTCAGGGAAGTGATGATATTGAATCATGTTCTTTGGAGTACAACAATGTTGTTGTAATACGCCCATGGTACAAGCCGGAATTTTTTGCATCCAGATATTGGAAGATGTCAGAAGATGTGGTAATTTCCGATGGTAATTTGCCTCGCAAAGGAAAGATACCTGCTTATATAACAAGTATGGTTGTCGTAAGAAACATTAAAGTTACCAGAAAGAAAAAAGCAGGATCTGATCCACTTATATTACAGATTTTCAGTATAACTCCGATACAGACGCTTAAAATGAGCAGAACACCTGTGACAATAAAAAGTCGTCTTGCATCTGATGTGGCACCGGTAAGGACTGGAGTTGAGATCAGGCCAAAAACAGCTTCGAGATTTTCGGTTGCCGAAGCAGCACCCAGATCTTTCAGAACAATGACAGCAACAACTGCAATCAGGGATAAGTCAGTTTCTTCTCCTTCTTTTAAGTCGTCTCTTTTGATGAGTAACTTAAAGCAACCGTTAACTCAACCAGTTGACTCACAGGCTACACTTAATATTAAGTTGAAAGAAAAAAAGAGCTATGTTTCAGAAAAATATATCGGAATGACCATAAAAACACCATTCTCTCCGATCCTTCCGACATCTGTC
This sequence comes from Methanomethylovorans sp., assembly GCF_041305605.1. GTDB lineage: Archaea > Halobacteriota > Methanosarcinia > Methanosarcinales > Methanosarcinaceae > Methanomethylovorans. Next base: position 2,957 of record NZ_JBFYLB010000100.1, on the reverse strand, counting down.
GAGCTTTCAGGGGCTTCTGCCAATGATCTGATCACAGAGACCTACAACATGGATGGGGTTGCAGTACTGGCTTTCGTATGCAAGAGGGTACCAATGTCACCAGATCCTGATAATACATTAGCGTGGAATATTTAGTGATATTCGTTTGTTTATTTTTATGGTGATCAGGTCCTACTGATCAGTAGTTACCGAGTCACCATTATTTTGGAATGTAAAAGGGGGTTAAAAAATGGGATTAGTTAAGAAATATGGTAGAATGGGCTGGATCCCGGACCGTCCCAGCTTCCGGGATTATACGATCGAAAATAAGGAAATGCATAAGACTGAATCTAAGGAGATGCAGAAGTTTCTGTCTGCTATCAGTGTGAAAAAAAGAGCGAAAATAGATCTTCCGGAGACTGTAGATCTCAGAAAATGGTGCTCAGAGATCGAAGACCAGCAGAATCTCGGTTCATGTACAGCTAATGCGGCAACAGGGATCATGGAATATTTCGAAAAGAGAGCTTACGGGAAATATCTTGATGCCTCCAGGCTGTTCATTTACAAGACAACAAGAACTCTTGGTGGCTGGATAGGAGACAGCGGGGCTGAACTCAGAACGACCATGGGAGCACTTATACTCTTTGGGGCTCCTCCTGAGGAACACTGGCCTTATACAGATGAAGATCCTGATTTTGATATGGATCCAAGTCCTTTCTGTTACTCATTTGCAGGGAACTATAAGGCTATCAAGTATTTCAGACATGATCCTGCAAACAGTTCAAAAGAAGACATTCTTGGAAGCGTTAAGAAATCCCTTGCATCAGGTATACCCTCGATGTTCGGCTTTACAGTCTTTGACTCAATAAGACAGGCGAACGAATCAGGTAAGATACCTTTCCCATCTGCAAATGAAGGAGTTCTTGGAGGGCATGCGATCATTGCAGTGGGATATGACGACGATATGGTGATAGAGAACACGATATCTGATGAGGTTTCTACAGGTGCTCTTCTTATCCGAAATTCATGGGGTGAAGAATGGGGAAATAAGGGATATGGCTGGCTTCCGTACAAGTATGTACTGGAAGAGGAAGCAATGGATTTCTGGTCGATGATCAAACAGGATTGGGTGGAAACAGGGAGATTTGTATAATTAAAGAGAGCATGTCACGGATCTAGTTATACTTGAATCTTTATGAAGTAAGATTTAGCTCTCAAGAAGTGAAATCTTTGTTCAAATAACTTCTTGAGATCTCTTATTTTACAGTATTTTAGAAAGGCTATCGTAGAATCTTGTTTAACTATTGTAAAATGCTTTTTTGAAGATATACCCACGCATTTTTAAGAAGAGGATGTTACGATGAACGGTTCGGACGATTTAATTCCAGATAAGCTCTTTAAAGAATTTACTGACTCAGAGAACAGTATCGCTGATAAAAAACGGGTGTTAAAAGATTTCAGTGAAGTGATGGATAAAACTCTCTTCCTTGAACCTGCAATGCATTTTATATCTAAAAAGGTGGAAGACGAGGTTAGAAGCTGGGGAACCAACGTTCTCGAGATCATTGGAGGAAAGGATGCTTTTAAATTTCTGATTGATCTTTTAAAAAAAGAGACATCCCGAGAATTAAAACGGAATTATTTGTTTACTCGTTTTTTTGCTCTGAGGGCAATTCAAAATATTGCCAGCTCTGATTACGAACGCGAAGAGGTGCGTATTTTACTGGACCATATATGGCCAGACATTGATGAAGATTTTCTGATCAGGGCAGAAGCCTTGATCCTTATTGCGAGGAAGGAAGAGAGTGAACTTATCGATATAGTCAAAGATATGCTTAAAGCCGATAATGATTTCAAAGAACAGGAATTTTGGGCTCCACTTCGTTGTTTACGCGCATTGAGAGAATTTCAAATTCCAAGTTTAGCTGATGACATTATCTTCGTCCTGCAGAATAGTAAGTATATAGATGTTAAATACCAGGCCCTTGCAGTGCTGGGTTACTATAATGATAACTTGAAAGTTGTCCGTGCATTAGGGGATATTGTTATTGATACCAAAAAATCTAATAGGTATCTAAGGTTGACAGCCGTTGGGTCATTAGATAAACTTGAGAATCGAGAAGCTGAGACTGATCTGTTAAAGGCCATCCAAGATGAGGATGCGGAAATCCGCGAGCAGGCATGTTATGCATTGAAGAATATATTGAAAGAGGGTGCGGTATCGATCATAGTGCAGCATGCCCTGAAAGAGGGAACAAAAGGACCTGGTAATGTATTAAATTATTTAATAGACGCTATAAGGCGTATAGAGCCGGATGGAATAGTTACCACGGAAATTCTTAAAAAGGAATTAGGTAGTGAGGATAAAAAACGCACTGAAGTGGCAGAAAAAATATTGATTGAATTAGGTGGCTGGGCAGCATTTCAAACACTTAGTCAAAGACGGAACACTCTGGATAAACTGGATAAACTCTTAGCCGAATCAGAGAATGCTATGAAGGGGACGTTTCAATCGACTATCCGTCAAGCAATTTTCAATTTTTATTTTGCTATGATAGTTAATATCATAATTGTCATGATCGGTATAATTCTCATTGCATTGGCAATAAATCAGTTTATTCAGAGACCGGAGGAGCTGAAAAACTGGATCATCCCCGGGGGAACTGGTGCGTTAGGTATACTTATCAATTTGGTTTTTAATAACCCACGTAATAATGCCCGTTCTGACTTTACAGCATTGGAGAATGCACATGTTGTTTTTCTTGGTTTCTTGCGACAATTGAACGTAATAGATGCAACCTTTAAAAAAGCCTACTTAGAAAGTCACGAGTTTGGACTTGAACAAATGCAAACAACTGTAATACAAATAGAAAATAGTGTAGCTCAAACTCTGGCCCACAATCAGACTCTTTTAAAACCAATCAAAATAAAAGAGGATTCAAAATGAAATCACAACTTGAGGAATGTTTATTCCGGCT
>NZ_JBFYLB010000099.1:0-15730 GCF_041305605.1 Methanomethylovorans sp. | reverse complement strand
GCTGCTGAAATAAGCATCATCCATATGTGAAGCATTTCCATTTTCTGAAAATGGTAACTTCCATCGCTTAACCGAATGATTCCTGCGATGAGAAGTATAACAGGAATAAAGACCTGTTTTTGCATGATCGACACCACTTAAACTTTTAATACTCCGTCATTGAAAGGAGAAGTTCCCATATATAAGTCTATGTATATTTTGGAAACCGGCTGTCAATATTATTATAGAGTATGACAAAAGAAGGCTTTTTAGAACTCCTCTATTGTTCGCTTCAAGATTTCGGGAAGTGTCCCCGGATGCTTTTAGAAATGGTGCAAAAAATAGCGTAAATCACTCAAAAAGATTAAAAGAAGGGTTTAACCCTTCTTATTTCAAATCTTAGTTTCTTCTTATGAAGTACACAACTGCAAGCAGCCCTGCAACTGCAAACAGTGCTTCAAAACCTGGAGTTTTCGTCTCTTCGGTTGGCTTAGTGACGTTACCATTCCCCTCACTCTGTGCATCGGCTTCATTGCTTATAGGCGATTGAAGTGCTTTTTCAGCAGTTATCGCAAACGGTGAGAACCCTGGTGTATGAGACTCGAATACAACATAATCTGTTGAGTCACTTACTATCGTGGTAGGCAATTCTTCCCATGCAGTCCCATTATATCTTTGCAGTCCAATGTCTTCCGGACTCAGCCCCATCTGCTGGATCCAGGAACTGTTAACTTTGAATGTTACCTGTGCATCCTTTATGTTGGCTGAAGTAGCAAATCCTGCCTTACCTACCCATATATTGATATATTTATATATGGATTCTTCAGGAGTACTGTTAACCAGTTTTGATCTGTTGTTCAGCACTTCTATTGTGGAAGTGATCTGGCCGGAGTTCTTAAGGGAATACAAACTTATTGATTGTACAGGGTTTCCTTCCCTTGTGAATTGATAGGTGGCGTTTGCGTCCATCATGAGGTAAGTGTTTGCAACATCTTTCATTGCCAGGTTAGCAAAGTCTTCTACGGAGGCTGCACCTCCGCTTCCTCCACTGCTACTCTTTTTACTGCTGCTTCCTCCTCCTCCACTGCTGCTTGACTTGGTTCTGAGTTTAGCACTTACTGCTCTGCCTTCCAGTTCTTCATTATTGTAGGGAATAAGAGTATATGTATAACTCCTGCCACTGCTCAAATTACTGTCTACATAAGACGTTTCCCCACTCACATTACCAAGGACCACGTCATTTCGGCTTATTTGAATCCTGCTGGTGTCGTCCGAGTTTTCCCATGTCAGTGTGATGGAATTTTTAGTGATATTTGTCCCAGCTAGATTTAAAATCTTTGGAAGTCTCATTGTAGTAGCTGAGTCATTAACCCATACTGAATTGACAGTTCCTGAAGTGTCTACTGTTTGTATACTGATGGTGTAAGTAACTTCTTCGGAAAGTCCTGTTGCGTTATAGGTATTTATCGAGCTATCTGCTGTATTTGTAACAAATAAGCCATCAATATATATCATCACATGGCTGAAGTCAGCATCAGTGGGGTTTGTCCATTCCCAGTTGATCCAGTCAGAATCTGCATCGGTTTCCTCAAGGTTTGTTATAGATTCGGGTGGAACTCCATCTGTTGGAAGTATAGTTGTTGCCGGATCTTCAACCGCTGCAGGATTTATGTTTCCGGATATATCCACGGTTTTGGTACTTATGACATGTGCGGTCCCTTCAGCGAGGCCGGTTGAGTTGTAATAACCTTCAGACGTGTTGGTGGCAAAAACACCATCAATATATACCATCACATGACTGAAGTCAGTGTCAGTGGGGTTTATCCATGTCCACATGATCCAGTTTTGACCTGTACTGATCTCATTCAAAGATGTTACGGAAGCTGGCGCTGTTGTGTCAGAGCCGTTTGGCCCGTTATCCACCTGAAGGATGACCAGGCCATTATTGAAATCAGCTATGTACACGTAATTGCCTGCTACGGTAACACCATATCCATAACCGGGAGTATTATAGCTGCCCGCAAGCGTTGGTGCGGCAGGGTTAGTTATGTCCGCTATAACAAGCCCATTACTGTCATCTGCTACGTATGCATAATTACCGGATACTGCAATGTTCTGTGCAAAAGTAGTGTCATAGCTGCCTACAAGTGATGGTGCCGCTGAGTTTGTGATATCCAGAATTACAAGGCCATCAATTCCATCTGCTACATATGCATAATTGCCAGTTACAGAAATACCATATGCATAACCAGGCGTATCATAGCTTCCTTTAAGAACAGGTGATGCCGGATTGGTAATGTCCAGAACCACAAGGCCACTGTTTCCATCTGCCACATACGCATAATTACCAGCTATTGCAACAGTTTCTGCATTACCAGGGGTATCGTAACTTCCGGTAAGTGTTGGTGCAGCCTTATTTGTGGTATCTATAATTACAAGTCCATTGTTCCCATCTGCTACGTATGCATAGTTTTCTGATACAGCAATACCCCACGCATGACCAGCAGTATCATAACTTCCTTCAAGGGTTGGTTTGGCAGGATTCTTAATATCCACTATTATAAGGCCACTATTTCCATCTGCTAGGTATGCATAGTTCCCTGCTACAGCAACATCATGTGCATAACCCGTAGTTATGTAACTTCCTGCACGGCTTGGTGCCGCTGGGTTTGCGATATCCACAACTGTAAGGCCCATGTATCCATAGGCTACGTATGCGTAATTTTCTGATATTGCAACACCTGATGCAAAACCAGCAATATCATAAACTCCTGCACGGGTTGGAGATGAAGGATTTGAAATATTTACTATTGCAAGACCACTTCTGCCATAGGCTACGTATGCATAGTTCCCTGCTACCGCAACCTCGTATGCATGTCCTTCAGTAGCAGTATAGGTTGCTGTACCGGATGGCGCTGCTGGATTGGCTATGTTCACTATTGAAAGGCCATTGTCACCATCTGCTACGTATGCATAGCTTCCCGCTACAGTAACACCGGTTGCATTTCCCGTAGTATCATACTTACCTATATACGTTGAAACTGCCGGGTTTGTGATCTCCACTATTACAAGGCCGTTACTATCATCAGCTATGTATGCATAATTTCCGGATACAGTAATAGCATTTGCTTTTACAGTATCATAAGAGCTTGCAGGTATAGGTGCAGCCGGGTTTGTTATGTCCACTATTACAAGGCCATTGGTGTCGTCTGCTATGTAAGCATAATTGCCTGATAAAGCCACATTTTTTGCATTCGAAGTATCGTATCTTCCTTTAAAGGTTGGTGCTGCTGGATTCGCAATATCCATAATTATAAGTCCACTGTTCCCGTTAGCTACGTATGCATAATTGCCTGCTACAGCAACCCCATATGCAGACCCTGAACTATAGGCGTAAGTTCCCACTATCGTTGGTAGTGCCGGGTTAGTGATGTCCACCACCACAAGTCCATTTTCCCCATCTGCTACATATGCGTAATTGCCTGCTACAGCAATGTCATTGACTACTGATGATGTAGTTAATCTTCCCACTTCTGATGGATTAGAGGAATCAGAGATATCAATCACCAGCATATCCTGTCCCTGTCCGGCATACGCATAGTTTCCAACTACTACAACGTTGGAAATGCTTCCACCAAAGTGACTGACAATATCCTGGTCCTGTGTTACCAAAGCATTGGTAATACTGGCAGCATTGTAGGTATTTTCATCAATTTGGCTAACAAAGTCCACGTTGAGTTCTTCAGCTGAGCCTATTCCTGCAATCATTATCATACAAAATAATATGACTCCAAAATATATCGATCCACTTAACTTGAGTTGCATTTATATCACCCCAGTCTCAGTGGTTTCACCAGCAGATTCATCTTCAAGTTCGGTTTTTGTGAATGTTGACATGGAAAATACATATACTTTTTTTGTAGCAGAACGTATCAGATCACTTCCTTCTCCATAGTACGAATTAGACGTTCTCTCTGAAAGATCCACAGCAGAGTCAGTTAAAACTGGCTCAGTGATGAGTGTAGTTACAGCCACTTTTCCATTCTGTGAATTCTGTACATTCGCAGAAAGTAGTGCAATACTGCTACTGTTGGAATCCACGTCGTTTATAGGTGAAACATTTCCACCCTCAGGAAGATGGTACATAAGACCGCTTGCAAAAAAAATCAACGCGACCAGAAGTACAACAGGAATTAATCTCTGTTTTTGCATGATCAATACCACTTAGTTAGTTTTTAATGCTCATCTTTTAAAGGAGCGATGTTCATCTAAAAGGGGAACCTATATAAATATATGCATATTGTATGATATGTCCCTCATTATAATAATAGAGTTAATAAACAAAAATCAATTACTCTTACTGTCAAATATATATCTTTTTGTATGTGCTATGTGCAAAAAATCATGTTGCAGCTTATATTCTTGGTAATAACTTTTGCTGCTCGTATCCCACCTAATTCTTTATAAGTTAGTACCATAATTAAGAATATACAGGGGGTTGCCTTTGCTTAGATTATATAACAGCATGACTCAGGACATTGAGATATTTGAACCCACAGAGCATGGAAAAGTAAAGATGTTCACATGTGGACCATCTATCTACCAACCTGCACACTTGGGTAATTATCGTACATTTCTTTTTGAGGATATTCTTTTACGTTACTTGGAACATTCCGGGTATGATGTGGAAAGGACTCTCAATTTCACAGATATAGAAGACAAGACTATAAGTGAGGCAAAGAAGAACCTGACAGATATCTTCAGCCTGACCAACAGTTGTGCTGCTAAATTCTTCATGGATATCACTGCCCTTGAGATCAAAAAGCCTACGCACAACCCCCGATCTTCCACTTCCGTTGACATGGCTGTGAAAATAATCGAAAGGCTACTTCAGAACGGACATGCTTACGTGTATAAAGGGAATATATACTTTGATCTCAGGTCTTTCAAAAATTTTGGGAGGCTGGGTCACCTGAAAAGTTCTGACTGGCCTGCAAAGATGAGGCGTTTTCATAAGGATACATATCCAGGTAGCAACTGGAATATAGGTGACTTTGTTCTCTGGCATGGGAACCGGAATGAAACAGGTTTATCCTGGGAATCATCCATAGGAAGGGGCAGGCCCTCATGGAACATCCAGGATCCGGCCATGGTATGTGATACTCTTGGTCCTACAGTGGATATCTGGTGTGGGGGCGAAGATAATCTTGTAAGGCATCACGATTATAATATAGCAATAATGGAATCTGCTACTGGAAAAACACTTTCTCATTACTGGTTGCACGGTGCTCATCTACTAGTTGAGGGGAAGAAAATGTCTAAGAGCAGAGGTAACGTCATATATCCGGAGAATTTGATTGCCAATGGTTATTCTGGAAAAGAGGTTCGCTTTTTCCTTATATACGGCCATTACAGGAAACGTTTGAACTTTACCCTTAAAGCGATGGAACAAAGGACACAACATTTAAGGAATCTAGTTAATACTATAGAAAAACTGAAATCTGAATCATCAGGAAAGAGTGTAGAGGATCATAAAGCCTCAGGATTGATTAAAGAAATTGTTCCTACCTTCAACAGGCACATGGACGATGACCTTAATGTGCACTCAGCTTTTGACAGCTTGGAAACTTCCATCCAGGAGCTTGCTGATGTGCATGAAGAAGGAATGCTTGGAAAAGGAAGCATTGAAGATCTTGTCTTTGCTATTTCACAGGTCAATAATGTATTGAGGGTACTTTGAACCAATAAATAAAAAGAGGTTGAATTCATTATCTCAAATTTTATGGTACTATTTACCCGCCAGCCAATCATTCGAACGTAGGCCATTTTGTCTGTGAGGACCTGCATCTGAGATGTATCTAATAGGCCAATTAAGGATATTCGATATTAAGGAGCAATTATGGAAGGCAAACTATTGTGGAGTGGCAAAACGGGTTGTCTTTGATTTCTCATGTTTTTGTTTTAATTTGTCCATAACCACTTTTTTTGTATTGTCCATTCTCATCTGTTCTAATCGGCGAGTGCTCACATCTTTATAGATCAATAGTACGGTACAATAACCTTTTATCATTTTCCGTATAAGGTCGAGACCCTTGTTGGATATGATCCTATTATCCAAAACACCCATTTTTTCCATCTGTTGATACTGTTCTAAGAAAGTATGTGGTTTTATATCCAGTATGCTCAAAATAGATGTCTCTTCTACGATTCCCAGATATAGGCAATATAAGATACGCATTTGAATATCTTCTTTCTTATCCAGTAATCCTTTAAGTGTAAAGATCACAGAATCATCGTAGGCCCGCAAAAAAATGGTTGAATCGTACATTGTGAACATTATCAATCCCAGGCCGGACTCTCTGAGGTCCTCTATTTTAGCTTCCTTGATATCTTTTATCGGGAGGCATCTCCACATGTCCTCTGTAAGAACACTTCCCGATAAAGTCGATTCATCATATTTCAGATATACCTTATTTTTGTTATCTACAATGATGGATCTATCAGAGTCGTCCCATAATTTCACTACCTCGTCTATTTTTTCGTTAAGCTCGGTTTCATTTGATTTTTTTACTTCATTAATACCTTTTACTTTGTTAATGATCGACAAACCTGAAGGAGTAAGAGTTGCACGGTCATCAACAAGACTTTTTGAAACCAATGCATAAAATGTTCGATAGAGTAAGTCTTTATTCTCATCAAAGATTGCAGTTAATTGCTCAACATTTCTTACATTATCATCAAGTAAAGACAGCAGTCTGGCTTCTTCTACATTGAGGTCTTTTAATAGAGGATCTACCTGTAAACCCAAAATCGCCATCAAGAAATATCGGAGTTTGTAAATTTCTGTTTGATTACCTGCTAAGAGTGTACTGAACAATATATCTTCATAACCAATCGTAGCATTTTTCTTATGGTCTATAACGATGAAAGACGAGTACTTGCTGGTAAATTGGATGTTATTCATGACTGAGTGGGGTAAAGCCCTGTTAATAAGTTCTATAGTTGTGAAAGGAATAGTAAATATTTCAGTTGGTAATTTGATCTCAAGGCCTTCTCTTGTTAATTTTACATTGCATTTGCCCCACGTAGGTTTCTCAATAGCAAAAGTCGTGGATACATAAGGAACATCTATTGCAACCAGCAGTTCGCCTTCATAGTACAACATATATTATCCTCAAATCTCAATGAGATTAGTATCTCTATAAAATTGTTCACCAATGTAATATACAAATAATATTATAATATTACCTATAAATAGATTATGTTAGTAGTAAATAATCTCTAAGCAAAACAAAAAAGTCACTCCACCATTTTACAAATATATCAAATATGGTGAAGTGAAGTATTTACGTCCCGACCGAGATTTGAACTCGGGTCTAAGGCTCCGCAGGCCTCAAGGATGTCCACTACCCTATCGGGACAACTGGTTTCATGTCTAATGTACTATTGGAATAAAAGTTTGTTGGTATATTATGTTCAATTCAGGAGTATTAGTCTGTGGCATTAAAAAAAGTTAAATCCTGACAAGTGGATTTAATGAATTATGTCGATGACCATAGGACTTGCAGGAAAACCCAACTCAGGAAAATCCACCTTTTTCAAAGCTTCCACTCTCGCAGATGTAGAAATAGCAAACTATCCATTTACTACTATCCATCCCAACAAGGGGGTTACTTATGTAAGAACAAAATGTCCCTGTCTGGAGAAGGATCATCGATGTGGTAATTGTGTTGAAGGAGTGCGCTATGTACCTATCGAACTCATAGATGTTGCAGGTCTTGTACCCGATGCGCATATAGGTAAAGGTCTTGGAAATACTTTTCTTGATGATCTAAGGCAGGCTCAGGCAATCATACACGTAATAGACGCAGCAGGGTGTACAGATATAGAGGGAAATCCTATTGATATCGGATGTCATGATCCTGTGGAAGATATTAAATTCCTCAACCATGAGATCACTATGTGGATGGTAGGTATACTGAAACGCAATTGGCAGAAGTTATCCCGTAAGACCCAAGGAGAAAATCTGAAGACTGAAAAAGTATTAGCAGAACAGCTAGCCGGTGCAGGAGTTGAGGAATCACAGGTAATTGAAGCCCTTCTGATGACAAAGCTTGATCATAATATTACCAAATGGGCCGATGAAGAAATAATCGACCTGTGCGATAAGATAAGAACTATCAGCAAGCCCATGATAATCGCAGCCAACAAAGCTGATATTGCACCAATCCAAAACTTAGAGAAGTTAAAAGCAACCGGGGGAATTGTTGTACCTACAAGCGCCGCCGCTGAACTTGCTCTCAGATCTGCTTCTAAATCAGGAGCAATCAATTATGACCCCGGGGACACTGATTTTTCCATAGTTGTCCAGAACCTCAGTCCTGCCCAGCAGAAGGCGCTTGAGAGCATTCGCAGCTTTCTGCATAAAATGCACAATACAGGTATTCAGGAGTGCATTAATAAAGCCGTATTTGAATTGCTTGATCTGATAGTTGTATATCCTGTGGAAGATGAGGGTAAATGGACGGATAAACATGGAAAAATGCTGCCTGATGCATTCCTGATGAAAAAAGGGTCCAATGCCCATCAGCTTGCGTACAAGGTACATTCTGATATTGGCGATGGTTTCCTCTATGCAGTGGATGCAAAGACAAAGATGAGATTGGGGGAAAAACATGAGTTGGCAAATGGCTCAGTGGTTAAGATCGTCTCAACGGCAAAGTAACAGAAAAAGAAAATAACAGAAAAAGCTGGGTATATGAAATATAGGGATATATTAAGTTCAGTGTACGAAAAGTATCTCTTCAGAGAGCTTTCTGGCAATCCGTACGCTATTCCTGAGAATCTCACTCTGGTAATATCAGAGAGTGACCTGCTTTACGAGAACGGGATGGACAAGGTAAGAACATATATTCTTTGGTGTCTGGAACTGCACATCAAAGTTATAAGTATATATGTGGATGTGCTTGATACCGAAGAGAGCCTTCGTTCTGTAATGATGGCCAGCTTGCTGGACCCTCTTATCTTTTTGATGGAACAGCTCCCCAAAGAGGTAGGTTTTGAGATATATGATGCTACAGGTGAACTTGTCAATGCAAGAACTGGTTCTCACCTTATGGTATATACGGCAATTGATTTTGGTGGACGCAGTGAGATCACAAAGGCTGTAAGGGCCATACTTGAAGATGTGAAAATGAAAAAGGTCCTCCCGGGAAGGATAGACGAAAAGACCATAGAATCTCATCTCATGTTGAAACACGAACCTGACCTTGTTATAAGGGCCGGAGGTAAGCACCTGTCGGATTTCATGATATGGCAGTCCGCATATTCAGAACTTTTCTTCACGGATGTTAACTGGAGCGGCTTCAGGAAAATAGATCTGTTAAGAGTTCTTCGTGATTTTAGGAAAAGGCAGAGAAGATATGGGAAGTGATCATATTTTGCACTGCATTCTCACAGCATTGTCGTCCAGATAATAGCCGGAAATTATCTCTTTTTCCTTGAAGCCATGTGCTTGGTAAAATATCTGCCCTTCAACGTTCTTTTCTCTGACCTCGAGAGTCATGCTCTCATATCCGTGGTAATGTGCAATGTTAATGCACTTCTGCAACAATAATGATCCTACTCTGTGTCTGCGATGTGCAGGGTGCACTGCAATACTGAGCAAATGAGCATTTTCCATGAAAACTCCTAATATGGCATATCCAATTATCTTCTTTTCTTCTTCGTATACGATAAAACCAGGATTATCCAGATTAGCCCTGAACAGAAAATCAGGCCAAGGTACAGGAAATGATAGGTCTTCTATAGCAACTATTCCGGATATGTCCTTCTCTTGTGCTCCACGTATAAAGTACATCTTCGGTCTTTATGGACAGTACAGTATTTATAGCTGGCATCCGAAGTGGTTACGATGTACGGTGTAATTGTATGTACTAAATGCAGGATGCATGCACAGATTATGCAAGTGGGTACTTCCAGGACCGTGCAATGCCAGAGATGTGGTGCCAGGTTGGAGGTAAGGAAGCTACAATTGATCTGCACTTCTGAAGACCGTAATGAGGTGGTCAGGGCCCGTACTTTGATACAGGCAAAGATACAAACAAATGGGCCAGTACATGCAATAAATGCACACAGTCTTCACTACTACATTTCTCCGAAACATAATTGTGTTGATGATCTGAATTTATCTGTACCTGCTGATAGCAGAAAAATCCGAGGCAGAGATCCTGTTAAGCTGATACTAGAGAATATTTCGGATCAGGGTGAAACGAGTATAGAAGAATTGAAAGAAGAATGTACAATATTGGGTATTGATAGAGATAGATTCGAGAAATTAATCACCATGTTGCTGGATGCTGGGGATCTCTATTCTCCTGTAAAAGGAAAAGTGAAGAAAGTCTGATTTTACAGCTTGTGTAGCGCATTCCTAATTATACAAAAGCTTATTTAAAAAGAGCACTTATATAAGATGTCTAAACGATGGACTTCTGAAAATACAGAACACTTTTGATTGGTTAGAACATGGCAGACATAACCCTTGATATAGTTGAGCTTTTGCTTACCACTCATATATTTAATAAATACCCCGAACTGGAAATAAATGATCTTCCAAAAAATATACGGAAGAATTACTGGAGCCGGGAAAAAAGAACAGTTCCCAGGCCGATATCAGTCTCTAATTCGGATCTTGAGAAACTCTTTGAGGTAAAGGAGCTCAAGGGAGAGATCAGGTCACTGCCTTTTATAGATGCCAATGAACGCGATTTTCGCATTCGTCTCACAGCCTTTGAAGTAGCTGCTGAATGGTTTGAAAAAAAGGAAGGCGCACTTGAAAAGATAGCTCATAATCCCTGTCTGGCATATTATTATGAAAAGAAGAAGCTAGAAGGTGTAAATTATGCTGATACCCGCAGTAAAATAAGGCCTAAGGAAGTGGACAGGGAGTGGGTAGAATCTCTGGTAAATGCTATTGCTGCGGAGGAAGGGGGCGAAGAGATGCTTAAACTTGTCAACATCAAGGCTCCCGAAGATATAGTCCAGCCTCTGAAGGATCTTGTGCTTACCAAAGAACAGGAGGGTGAGGTGGAGAAGATAGTAAAGGCCATCCAATATAGGGATTACCTGAACAGAATAGGTCTGTATGATATTGGAAAAATCCTTATGGTGGGCCCACCAGGTACTGGCAAGACCAGCGTTGCAAGGGCTATGTCCGAACGCCTTGCAATACCTTTCGTAGAGGTAAAGCTCTCCATGATCACTGATCAGTACCTAGGAGAAACTGCAAAGAACATAGATCGAGTGTTCGCTCTTGCAAAACGGCTGAATCCTTGCATCTTATTTATAGATGAGTTTGATTTCGTTGCCAAGACGCGGACATCTGATGAGCACGCAGCACTGAAGCGAGCTGTCAATACCTTGCTTAAGGCCATCGACGATATAAGTCTCACACGGGACGGGGTGCTTCTCATGGCAGCTACCAACCACCCAAGAATGCTGGATTCCGCAGCCTGGAGAAGGTTTGATGAGATCATGAACTTCCCATTGCCAGATGAGGAAATGCGAAAACACATCCTTGACATCATCACGAAGTCCATCCCTGGTAAATTTGATAACTTTGAGGTAGCAGCTCTCACCGAAGGGTATAGTGGATCTGATCTGCGGATGGTCATCAGAGAAAGCGTACTTACTGCCCTCGTCGAGGAAAGGACTGAACTAACCCAGCAGGATATGCTCAATGCGGTTGATTCGTTCAACGAAAGGGCTGTTATGAAAACTGATGAATATTCCGACCAGGTCTAACACACATGAAGATCACTCTTCTGGGGACAGGTGATGCTCCCGGCACTCCTGTTATAGGATGTACATGTCCGACCTGTATTGATGCTCAAAGTGGAGGACGTAGCATGAGGACAAGGTTTTCGATCCTCGTGGAGTCGGAAAAAGGAAAGGTGCTTGTGGATACAGGTCCAGATCTACGTTTACAGCTGCTTGGTAATGATGTCCGGCATGTTGATGGTGTGATCTGGACGCATACTCATTATGACCATTTTGCAGGTTTTGCTGAGTTCCACAGGGTGCAATACAATGTGGATGTATATGGAATAAAAGAGACTCTGGATTACATTCTGGAATATCTGCACTACATGCATCCCCTGCGTCATGAGGTGAAGATGTACAGTCCTTTTTTGCTCATAGGTCTGGAATTCACACTCTTCGAAGTGGTGCATCCTCCGGCCAAAAGACCTGTTGGAGTAATGATAAAAGAGGGTAACAAAAAAGTAGTTATTACGGGGGACACACAGCGCAATATTTCTTGCAGGAGCCTTGAACTGATCAGGGAACCCGATCTGCTGATCGCCGACGCAATAGTACCGCCAACCGTGGAAGTGAAAAAGCACATGAATTCGGAAGAGGCACTAGACCTGGCCAGGTCAATTAGCGCAAAAAAGGTTGTTTTTACTCATCTGAGCCATTATTTTGCACCACATGAGTTAGCTTCTAAAGAATTGCCTCTGGGATTTGATGGAATGGAAATAGAGGTATAGTCAAATACCCGGATAATTGAATTATATACGTCGCTTTTTTCCATTTGCTCCAGCCTCGATTTGTTCCCGTATTTTTCTTAATTTCTTTCTCTTTTTGAGATAATCTGCAATTACTATCAAAGCAAGGGATCCCAATATCACTCCGGCAACAAAAAGGTGTCCTGGTGCAGATTCTTTGTAAAACTTCACTCCTATGATCTTTATTGTATTGGAAGGTGCTTGAATTTCCGTGTTGAATATGGTTTCGAACATGCTTACTAAGGAACTTTTCTCCGTGCCCATATTATACCACACAAGATTCATCCTTCCTTTATCATCAAAATATATCTGATCAGGGTCAGGTCTTGCCCTGCCTATCAAGGAATTACCTGTAGTGTAGCCCTCTGGAAGCACTATACGGACTACTGATGGTGTCTTAGCAATGTGGAGGAAATCCTGGCCTGTGGGTACAGTCATTGTATATGCTACATAACCTCTGATAGGTTCACTGAAATTCAGGTAGATATGTTTTTGCCCCTTTGTTACTTTATCAGAGATCGTGTAGTTAAGAGATGATACGTTTTGCTCTCTTGAATAATTCTGGAAAAGATCGAAAGAGGAATCAGTATTATTGGCATAGTCAGCTATGACCACTATGTTTGATAGTATCTCTACATCCGTTTTTGTTATATCTTCCAGAGGTATGATGTCCAACAGCGACTCATTATCAATTATGTTCACAACTTTTGCACTGGAATTTGTAGACAGGTAAAAAGTGCTGGTCCTCACAAAACTGCCGTTGAGCTGGCTTCCATTAAGAAATACATCCAACTCATACATCGAAGAATCAGGGGTGTCCGGGTTTTTTTCCAAAGGCACCAATTCATCTATGCACCCTGATAGGGAAACTACTGCCAGCAAGCAGGCAATCAGCAGGATAGATTTATTCATCGTATACCAAATATCATATTATTAATTTAATATGTCGCTTTCAGGTATTATCAGACTATAAGTTTTTTCTTCATGAGATTCATAGATAGTATGAAAAAAAGCACCGAAGCTATCAAGATCCATAATAGGTCGAAAAGCAGGGATAATTCTAAAGAACCATACGCAAGTGTTCTTATGACCCTTACGATGTGCGTGAGTGGCAGGAAAGCCAAAGCAAAGCATTGTATAGGTTCAGGCAGCACCTCTAGGGGGAAGAACGTTCCGCTGAACAGGAACATGGGAGTAATGAACAGCAGTGCAGGGTAGTTAAGAGCCATGATGTTTGGTGTCATTGCTGTAAAGCACATGCCTATGCAGGCAAAGAGCAACCCCCCCAAAAACGCAAAGGGAATGATTAACAGGGAATACTTCAGATCTATTAGCCCAAAGGCGGCAATGACCGGTACCATTACCAGAGCATTTATAGTACTGCGTGTGGCTCCCCATAACAATTCACCTGCGATCACATCCTCTATAATAAGAGGAGTAGCTATTATAGCATCGAATGTCTTTTGGTAATACATTCTCACGTAAGAGCCATAGGTACACTCGAAGAAAGAAGCGTACATCACAGACACTGCTATTAGAGCAGGGGCTATAAACTGCGCATAGGATACGCCACCTATCTCATCCACGAATGTCCCAAGCCCGAATCCCATTGCCAGCAGGTATAATATGGGTTCCAAGAAGGGTGGCAGGAAATTAAGTTTAACGTTCTTCATGAAAACATCTTTGTTCCTTAACCAGACCTTTAAGAGCCTTCTGTCCAGTTCAGGAATTTGGAAGTATTTCACGTAGGACATGTTCATTCCCTCAATTTTCTGCCAGTGAGTTTAAGGAATACATCTTCAAGAGTTGCTTTTCGGGTGGTCATTTTATCCACAGAACACTCCATGCTAAGCTGGTCCGTAATATGTATTGGGTCATTGGTATATATCACTATAATATCTCCCATAACCTCATAGCTGGAATCGCTCTTTTGCAGGCACTCCACAAGTTCAGGATGGTTATCTATTTCCACCACGCCGGTGCCTATATGGTCCTTTATTATCTGGCCAGGTTCACCGTCTACAAGTATTTTTCCATAATCCATTACAACAAGCCTGTCACACAACTTCTCCGCTTCATCCAGGTAATGAGTTGTAAGCACAATAGTGACACCTCTTTTTTTGAGAGACCGCAATTTATCCCATATAAGGTGCCTGGCCTGGGGGTCGAGGCCTACTGTGGGTTCGTCAAGCACTATCAACCGAGGGTTGTTCAAGAGTGCCCGGGCAAGCACAAGACGGCGTTTCATGCCGCCAGAAAGGGCTTCTGTCATAGCGTTCTTCTTGTCCTGAAGCTGCACGAAATTCAGAAGTTCTTCTATGCGTTTCTCTGCTTCTTCCCCGGGAATATCAAAATATCTGGAATAGTTCCTGAGGTTCTCGTACACAGTGAAATCGGGGTCGAGGTTGTTCTCTTGTGGTACAACTCCCATGTATTTTTTTATTTCACGTTGATGGACAGATACATCCATTCCAAAAACCTCAAGCTTACCTGATGTTTTGGGTGAAACACACTGGATCATTTTCATGGTGGTGGTCTTTCCTGCACCGTTGGGGCCAAGAAAGCCTAACATTTCTCCTTCTTCCACATGAAAACTTACGCCATTAACGGCTGTGAGTTCACTGTATCTTTTGACAAGACCCTCTGCTTTGATTATCGGATTTATGGTCACCACCTTGTTATAAGGTGAAAGATGGGTTCTTATGCTTTTCGATGAGATTGTCAATTACGAAAACTTTATGTCAGAAGCTTTCCTCCTTAATTACAGGTCTAATATATGGTACAGCTACAGAACATAATAAGAACTGCAGAAGAAAAAAGGTCTTTTCAGACCCTTCTTAAAGCTGCAGGAGTGCTGGGGCTGGTAGATAAATACAGTAATACAGGTCCTTTTACTGTGTTCGCACCAGTGGAATCGGCTTTTGAGGTGATACCTGAAGAGGTAATAGAGGAGGCTTTTGCTGACATTCCGTACTTATTGGAGATTATAAATTATCATATAGTTGAAGGCAAATACATGTCGCAGGATCTCCTGAAAATTGATTCCCTTAAGACCCTAAGCGGTAAAGACTTGAAGATAAAACACAATGGTAGTATTCTGGTCGATACAGCCAACATAATAGAGCCAGATATTGAATGCAGCAATGGTGTAATCCACGCTATAAGTGATATCCTGGTTCCATAAA
>NZ_JBFYLB010000098.1:0-21473 GCF_041305605.1 Methanomethylovorans sp. | reverse complement strand
CTTTTAGAAGCAGAGTAGTAAAAAGCGGCAAGACCCCATCTTTCATATCCTGAATCTCAACAAGGCTGCAATTCCTCCAAGAGCTAGCAATTTATGCCCTGGTTCAAACTCTGTGCTAAAGACAACTATACTTCCCTGAGAGTGCTCCACTGCCTGTAAAAAAGTATCGATCTCACCTTTCTCCCTTTCCTCCCTGAGCATTTCATCACAAATGAGAAGTATATCTATTGCACCATAATCAAGAGCCATCTTGACTTCCGAGAGACCATAGGCCACTTTGCCGTTCATAGATATTTCTCTTAAGAGGTCTTCCATGAGTTTAGCCTCACGAGCTATCCTGGATTGCTCCATAATCCTGTCAACTGCACCTCTTCGCAGTACCTCTTGGAACCCTGACATACCAATAGATGCAGTGTCTTCAAAAACGATCTTTGAAGCCAAATCGGGTTCTTTCTGTTGAACAAGTTTGAGAAAATCCTCTTTTGTGAACCCCGGACCAGCGAGTACAATAGATTCTGAGCCGGAGATGGCATGCATCAACTGATCAAGAAGCTCCTGGAAAAAAACATTCCTCAGATTGCCCTCGCCTTTACCTGAAGATTGAGTGATATGAGAATATACTTCGATGCCATAGTGCCTGACAAGACCTATATCTGCATCCCCTTCCTCTACAGCCACAATGATGACCGATGGTCGCTTAGAAGCCGCCTCAGCTTCATCTATCCTTTCAAGCTGATCGTTCTTCCAGACCTTGACGATAGACAGCTCTGTACCCTCTTCTATATTGAAAGTATGATGCGAACCAATATCCATCCCATGCTCTATTACACCATGTACCCTGAGTCGGTTAGAAAATTTGTGGAATTCCAGGTTCTCCACTCGTACACCAAGCCTTACTATTTTCTTTTCTACTTTTTCCGGGCGTAATTTATCGGTTGCAACATCTGCTTTTCTTTTAGTTACAGCAAAAACAAGATCCCCTTTTTCAATGATATATTTGAGGTGCCATAGGTCATCCAAAGTCTCAGCTAAGATCGAGATCTCACCATCTCCATCACGCAGGTTCTTTTTCATTACCCTCATACTAGCTCCTGAATAGAATGCCGGATACAAAAGGCATCGTGAAAATAATAGATATAAGAGACAACTCTCATGAATGGGGTCACACCTTTAGGTCGGATTCTCCCGGAGGCAACATCATAGCTATTTTATCAGGAGAAGCTGCCTGTTTTACAAATGATGCATCCCCTATTGTATCCACATACTTCCTGTATATCTTTTTTGCTATGTCGTTCTGGTTGAACTTGCCTGGCACCAACTCTAGAATGTGTTTTGCCCTTGCGCTTATTGCAGATAAGGGACCACCTATTACCCTTGTCTCTTCACCGAATTCAATGCCAACTGCAACTCCTACCGGCACGTCCCTTAAATAGTTCCTTTCACCCCGGATAATGAATGACCCTTTCTTTACATATTCACCGGACTCTGGGGTTTTTGAAACCTGTGTTGGATTTACCCAGTAGCAGTCTGCACTGAACTGACCCGATTTCCAGACACTGGAATAGGATACTACGAAACGTGCTGCCTCCTCAAGGGTCTGTGGCGGTACATCTTTACCACCGGTCTTGATTACGGTCAGGGGTGCACCTGGTGTCTGGGTGTGCAACACAAGGTCCCGCTTTTCCATGTACTTTACAAAGATCTCCTCGTTCGTGTCGGCATCCCTTCCACCTATTACCAGGAAGCCATCAGATGACATGAACCACCTGAATCTATCATACCAGTGCTTCTTAATGCGAACAGTACCTTTTCTGGCAGCAGGCTTTTCTTTCTTCCGCATAACCAACTTTGTCTGCTCAATGGACCTTACGGCTCCTTCCTGTTTCTTTGCCAGTTTTTTAGATTTCTCGTAATACACCTGGGCATTCTGTGGGACTGTCTTAGTGACATCAATGTTTGTTTTCATACCCACTAGGTCAAGCATCACTGTCCCGGTAGCTGGATCTATACTCAATATAGACTTCGCAGCTGGAACAGAATCCTTTGCAGCCTTCAGGATAGATCTTATCTGGTCCCACGAGTAACCTTTGTCTCTCGCACTGGCAAGTACTTTTAAAACATCCTCTACTGCCTGATAATTGGCATAGATGGTTTCTGCAATGGATGTTTGTTTCTCAGCCTCTTTGCCGTACTTTTCCACTGCCTCTTCCTGCTGTTTTAACCTGCGCTCCAGAAGATCGGTCTTTTCCTTCTTCACCGCAACTACCTGCTTAGTGATAGATGCGGCTTCCCTCTTGCCGAAGTACTCATCAAGGGCTTTGTTAAAAGACGGGAAACGTTCCTTTGTAATTCCACGGTAAACTTCCAGTTCAAAAGGTACAACATCTATTGACTGAGATGCATCACCATCCCCTTTCCTGATGATACATGGATCTAACTTCCCTGTCTGCAACGGAGAGAATGTTTCCTTCATGGCCCGAAGAAGCAAACTTATTTCCTCTAAGCCTATTTCTGCAACTGGTAAGTTCTTTTTGATCCCTGCCCTGGAACATACCTCTTCAGAAAGAAGACCACCAAGATTGAACCTGGTAGCAATGGTACGTACCACATCAGAATCAGATGACCTGAAAACTGCAAGCATCTGTTCTTCATTTACTTCAAGAGGGCTTATCTGAGCCTCAGGATAACTGTAGATCTCGCCGCTTCTGACCCTGCGACCTTTGAATGTTGCGGGGTTCATGGGAAGAATGATGCGCCTTTCATTGTCAATAAGCACAATATTGCCCCTGGCAAAAAGCTCAGCCACCAGAACTGTCTGCACACCCCCCCGTACAAAACCGATCTCGATTATCCTGTCAAAATCATACTGTTTAATGGAGATTATCCTGCTGCTCATTATATGTTTGCGCAGTAACATGGGAAATGACTGTGCTATTTTGGGACTTGGAGATGCATATTGACTTAAATGGGCACGCTTTCCAGCCTGTATGATGAAGTCTACCCTACCCTTACCGAAAACAAAGAGGTTGAAGCGTATCTCATCTTCCAATGGCTGATATATTTTTCCTACCTTGGAATCAATGAGCGAGAGTTCACCTGAGCTGAGTTCTGCCACAAGAGCTGCAACATCTGCACTTGTCATTTCCTCTTTCATAAAGCGACTATAATGCAGGTGTTGACTATAAGGTTTATGACAAGAAAGTAATATTAAGGATAATCTAAGCATTAACCTGAGAATACAGTCATCAGCCATAGAAACAATACAGCTTCTAAAATGAACGAAAAGACTAGAAATTTCCTTGTTAACAGGTTCCAGGCCTACTATTCACAAACCGAGATACAACCCCCCCAGGAATATGCATCACGTGAATGGGGATTTATTCACTTCAGCGGCAGCTCTGAAACTTTTATGGAGCGTCATAGAGCTTTTGGTTCAGAAGGAGAGATATTGGACCAACTGAAAGGGATGGCACCTGCTCATGCATATTATTCTGTGGCCTATTATGAATATCCCGCTGCGCCAAAAATGAAGGAGAAGAACTGGCAGAAGGCAGACCTGATATTTGATATCGATTCCGACCATCTTCCCGGGAAGATCAATTCTTATGCTGAAATGCTGGAAAAGGGAAAGAAAGAAACATTTAAACTAATGGATTTCTTGCTTGATGACTTTGGATTTGATGAAAATGACGTACATATCGTGTTCTCGGGAGGCAGGGGTTACCACTGCCATATAACCGATCCCTCTGTACTGCATCTCGAAAGTCCGGAAAGGCGTGAGATAGTTGATTATGTCAGTGCAAAAGGAATGGATCTGGACAGGATACTTGATATAAAAGAAGTAAGCGGAGATGCCGGAAGAGAGAGTGCACAAATGCTTGTATTGCCTTCTGAAGAAGAAGGAGGATGGAGAGGGAGGATAAATCGATATTTTATTTCATTCTTACAGGAGATAACTGCAAGGGACGATGCCGAGAAACTTCTTACGGGATTCAAAGGCGTGGGGAAAAAAACGGCCCAGCAGATCGTAGAAGTATTCAGGGATGAATCACAGATAGAAGTACTGAAAAAAGGGAACATTGATGTTTTGTCCGGAGTGAACAAAAAAGTGATCAATGCACTGATAGAAGAGGGCATAAGGAAAATGTCGGCAGTTGTGGATGAGCCAGTTACATCCGACATCAAGCGATTGATACGATTTCCTGGATCTTTACATGGCGGTTCCGGACTGAAGGTAATGTCTTTAACGATAGATGAACTGGAAAAGTTCGACCCCTTGAAAGATGCAGTGGTTTTCGGTGAAAGGTCGGTAAGGTTAAAAGTTATCAAGCCCTTTGCAGTGCAGATGAAAGGAAAGGATATTGAGGTGGAACAGGGAGAGCAGGAACTGCCTGAGTATGCGGCTGTACACCTTATGTGTAGAGGTGCGGCAGAATATGGATAGGACAGAATTGAAAGATGTCATGCGCAGTGAGAGCAGTTCTTCCCTTAAATCCTTAGGTTCCGACTTCTACGCGAATGTAGCAAAATATATCCGGGAACTGGAAGATGAGATCAGATTTATCAACAATCCACGATCAGTGGAATCCAGAATGCTGGAGGACGAGCTTCAGAGCGCAATCACGGACGTCGAAGTAATATTCTTGCGCAGGATAAAAAAGATCACTACAAGGGCAACATCCAATGCATTCTCCAAAAAATCACCAAGTCAGGACATGGACAAACTGTTGCCTGCTGAAAGGCAGATATATGATTCTGTATTATCTGCCATAAACTCCGCAAGAGGAGAGCTCTTGGAACCAATACTCAATCCGGAAATGATCACATCAGCTCAAAAGAGTGTCTCCTCCCTGGAAAGTACCTCAGAGAACGCTGGCCTGCAAGAGCCCGATCCAATCGGAATACGTGGTATGGATAAGCCGAAAGTCCTTGAAAGAACAGTTCCGGGAAGAACACCGGAAATATCAAAGGAAAACATTCCAGACGTAATAGGCAAAAGTAATATAAATGAAGAGTTCGTTGTTGTGCGAATACTAAAGGACTTACCTACCTTTAAGGCTTTAGATAATCGCAATTATGCGCTGAGTGCAGAAGATGTTGTGGTTTTGCCGACCCTTAACGCGCAAGGTCTTGTGAAACGCAACGTTGCACACATCATCACGAAACTATGATTCAGATCAATAAAGGTGTAGATAATGAAGATTCCAAAAAGATTCAGAACACACTGCCCTTTCTGTAAAAAGCATACCGAACATGTGGTGGAGAGGGTGAAGAAAGGAAAAGCTTCCTCACTGACACATATCGAAAGACAGAAGAAACGCCAGATAGGAATAGGAAACAGCGGAAAGTTCTCAAAGGTTCCTGGTGGAGACAAACCCACAAAAAGGATATTCCTCAAATACCGCTGCTCAGAGTGCAATAAATCACATCAGAGACCTTGTTTCAGAGCGAAGAAATTCGAATTTGCGGAGTGAAAATCAATGGCAAAACCAAAAAGCAGATTCTTACGTGTCAAATGTAATGACTGTGAGAATGAACAGGTTATCTTTGGCAGTGCAAGCACCAAGGTAACATGCCTGGTCTGCGGCAGGACCCTTGCAGAGCCTACCGGTGGCAAATCAACTATAACAACACACATCCTTGAAGTCTTAGAATAAGTGTAACCAAAGTGATCAGATGGATATCAATGAGTGGCCAGATGTTGGCGATTTTGTAGTATGCACAGTAAAGGACGTAGTGGACTTTGGTGCGTACACCACACTTGAGGAATATGGTGGAAAAGAAGGATTCATCCATATTTCCGAGATTAAGGCCGGATGGGTAAAATATGTACGTGATTACGTGCGCGAAGGCCAGAAGATAGTCTGTAAGGTCCTGAAAGTGGATACTGGCCGCAGACACATTGATCTGTCCCTCAAAGATGTCAATGAACACCAGAAACGTGCCAAGATCCAGGATTGGAAAAATGAGCAAAAAGCTTCCAAATGGATGCAGTTCGTCGCAGAGGAAACTAAAACAAAGGATGAAGAGCTTGATAAGCTTAGGATAAAACTCCACGAAAGCTTTGGAAGTCTTCATTCAGCCTTTGAAGAAGCTGCGGTCAATGGAGAAGCTGCTTTTGCTGATATAAAGCTCAAAAAGAACATAGTAAAGAGCATTCTGAGGATCGCCCAGGAAAATATAAAACTTCCATTCGTTGACATCGCAGGTTTTGTGGATCTGAACTGTTATCTGCCTGATGGAATTGAAGTGATAAAGAAAGCACTGATGGCTGCTGATGAGATCCAGAAAGAGGGAGTAAGGGTCGAGATTACATACACAGGTGCTCCAAGATACAGGATCAAGGTAATTGCACCTGACTACAAGACTGCCGAATCGGTATTAAAGAGTTCTTCTAATGCTGTAATCAGTACAATACACAAACTGGGTGGCCAGGGAGTGTATCATCGTCATAACGAAAGTGTAAAGGCGTGATATACTGGTGGGTTCCAGGATAAAGAAGTGCGTCCACTGCGGACAGTATACTTTAAAAGAAACATGTACTCATTGCGGAGGAAAAGCGGGTAACCCTTTGCCCCCGCGTTTTTCACCGCTTGACCCCTATGGAAAATATCGCAGAATTGCAAGGACCAGGGATACCAATGCGCGAGAACAGGGTAATTCATCTAGAAAAGAATGTTGAGATAAAAGACCCCATATTGATCGTAGGGCTTCCGGGCGTAGGCCACGTCGGAAAACTTGTTGCAGAGCATCTTGTGGAAGAACTAAAGTCTACAAAGCTCATTGAAATATATTCTCCTCATTTTCCCCCTCAGGTTCTAGTTGATGAGAACAGTGAGATAAAAATGGTCAATAATGAGATATACGTTTGTAAGGCAGGGGAACATGACCTATTGGTACTTATTGGCGATCATCAAAGCAATACCACCAATGGTCACTATGAGCTCTGCGGGCTGTATCTGGACCTCGCTGAAGAGATGGGAGCAAAAATAGTGTACACCCTGGGTGGTTTTCCGACCGGCCAGCTAACTCACATAGACGAAGTACTGGGTGCAGTAAGTAGACCTGAACTGAAAAGCGGGTTGGAAGAAATAGGAGTGAAATTCAAACCCAACGAACCCGGAGGAGGCATAGTCGGTGCTTCCGGCCTTATGCTCGGCCTGTGTAAACTAAGAGATATTGATGCTGCATGTTTGATGGGTATGACCTCCGGTTACATCGTAGACCCGAAAAGTGCCCAGTCTCTGCTGAAAATTGTATGCAAGCTGTTTGACCTGCAAATAGATTCGGCTTCCCTTGAAGAGCGTGCAAAGGAAATGGAAAAGATAGTTGCCAGGCTGAAAGAATACGAACAGCAACAGCAACCCCAGATGATACCAGAGATCGGGACCGGAGAAGAGGATCTGAGATATATAGGGTAAACCCATGAGGATCAATGCAGACCTGCATCTGC
The DNA here is from genome assembly GCF_041305605.1 of Methanomethylovorans sp. GTDB lineage: Archaea > Halobacteriota > Methanosarcinia > Methanosarcinales > Methanosarcinaceae > Methanomethylovorans. The sequence goes on along the minus strand of NZ_JBFYLB010000098.1, from coordinate 14,020 downwards.
ACTCCAAATATTCCATGGCATGCTCCGATCGGATGGAATTGCCAACCATGGCCATCGAGGCTGCAAAAAAAGGAATTGACCTTGTAGCTACAGGGGATTGTATCCATCCTAAATGGCTTGAGGAAATAAAACGAGCAGCTATTGATGATGAAACTATAAGAATCGATAACACTGATTTTATACTCACGACCGAGATAGAAGATAAGTTCAGGGTACACCATCTTCTGATCCTGCCTTCCATATCCAAAGCAAAGGAACTTGCGATGGAAATGGATAAAAACGGAGATATAAAGACTGATGGCAGACCAACTGTCCGGATGGATGGTTGTGAAATTGCAGAGGTTGCGAAGGATATAGGAGCACTTATTGGCCCCTGCCACGCATTCACCCCCTGGACATCGATGTATGCTGCACATGATTCCCTGCAAAAATGTTATGGAGACATGACAGGATATATATCTTTTGTTGAACTTGGACTAAGTGCAGATAGTGATTATGCAGATCGTATCAGTGAACTGCATAGGCTAACTTTTCTTACAAATTCCGATGCCCACTCACCAATGGTCAACAAGCTCGCCCGGGAGTTTACACAATTGGAAGTGCCCGAAGTCACTTTTGAAGGACTTCAAAAATCGATCCTGCGAAAAGAAGGTTATGGTCCTACCCTCAATGTAGGATTCTACCCCCAGGAAGGCAAGTACAACGAATCTGCATGTATCAAATGTTTTACCCACTATACTATGCAAGAAGCCGTGAGCCTGAATTGGAAATGCAGTAAATGCAGAGGTCTGATCAAAAAAGGCGTACGAGACCGAGTGAACGAACTTGCAGACCTTGATGAGCCACAGCATCCTGACCACAGGCCGCCTTATGTGCACCTTGCACCTCTTTCAGAAGTGATAATGATGGCCTTGGGACATGCCAGCATTAACACCAAGGGAGTACAAATGGCTTGGAGCTCTTTGGTGGAAAGATTTGGCAGCGAAGTGAAAGTGCTCCTGGATGTTCCGGCTGAAAATATGGATTTTGTAGATCACAAAATAGTAAATGCCATTCTGGCCTTCAGGAACGAGGAAGTCATCATCCACCCCGGTGGCGGGGGCCAGTACGGATGGCTGGAATTGCCTGCAAACAGAAAAGATGATCCCAACCTCTCAAAATCTGAAACTAAACGCCCTTATAAAAAAGATAAACAGAAGTCTCTGTTCGATTTCTGAGTCGCCACGATATCTATATAAAAGATTAATGCCTTCAAGTTCGCAGCAACAGTGCCGAGGTGGCAGAGCGGACCAATCCAACGGAATAAATGCCCAGGAGTCTATATGCGATCGGCTCGAGACCGGTTTCCCCTGACGGGGTGCTTGGGTTCGAATCCCAACCTCGGCGTGAAAAACATTTCATTCCTTAATACTCAACTTATTGTTCTTGAAAGAAAATCTAATATATAGAGTTTGGGCATATGGCTGCAGAATCAAGGCATAGTAATTCTTTTTCTGATTCTTTTTCACTCCGGTTACAGTTCCCATATTCTATATAGGCAACTGTACATCCAATTAAAGTATTTGTAAAAATTAGGGCTCTGTAAAAATTTTTTCCAAGCGGGAAGATGGGGAGAAGAATCTTCCAAAACTTTGAACTCACATTTAACAATAATTTTCCCAACAAACTCCTATACTATTCTTTTAAATCGAATTAGTCAAGAACTTGCATCCATTCAAGCTTTTCAACCCCTATCTGTGATAGTTTGGCTGGAATGAATATATCCAGTTATTACTGAACACTTTCTGCATTGATGAACAGCATTTTTTCGCTGTTGTTCCCCAGAGACAACAGAAGCTGACCGTCTTCAAGTGTCATAGATGTTACAATACCCAGGAGTGACAGGTATTGAGGTTCCAGTGATTCAGGTCCGCAGTATGCAAGTGTGATCATTCCAGGTGCAAGGGTCAAGCTGTTTCCATCCACAGTGTAATTTCCACTACCACTATTGCATTCTGTAGTTATCAAGTATGTACCACCCGGGAGAAATTCTAGGGTATAACTCTCATTATTTGGAACGACAGATTGATTAACAGATGGCGTTCCTACCAGCCCTGCCCACTGCCAAGTGACATTGGTAATTTTTACAAAGTCAATAGCCCCAACATCTGTTTGTTCACTACCATTGAAGACTTCATCTACTTGTTCTGTACATCCAGGTACGAATGCTGTACAAGCAACGAGAACCAGGGTGAGGATCAAGGATGACGATTTTTGCATTGATTTCATTTATTTACCTCCTTTCTGTAACAAAAAGAATATGTCATTTTGCTATTTATCCATTGCTTAAACTTCAAATTGATTCGAAGTCTTCTGAATCTGATTATTAAAGATAGCATTTATATTAAAACTAGAAAACCTCTGGCAGTATAATGTAACAAAGCCATATTTCATTCATATAACCTGAAGAAATAATTAAAATAGCCAGCAGCAAATTATGCAGGCTTTTTCAAACAATGGGATATAATTATATATTTTAGTAAATATAATATAGCCATATGTACGAGAGTACTAAATATGACATAGAGGTGTGTATTAAAAAGTAAGGCTCTTTGTTTTTTGATTAAACATGGTTTTTAATCATTGATAATTACAGTTAGTTTTTTATCGTGAAAGCCTATTTGAGATGTGTTTTATGGCATCAATAGCAACAACAAACCGTAGCTCCTATTTCGGCCTGATAGTGGCCTTTACGATATTTTCACTGTCAGGTATATTCCTTAGATCAATTTATGGAATGCCGGTAGGATCTATAATCTACTACAGGCTCATTTTCGGGCTTTTAACGCTGTTGGTGTTTATGGCCCTCACAGGGAAACTGGATGAACTTCTGATAACCAGCAAAAAGAAATACATCTTTCTGATGGGATGCACGAACACACTAACGATCTATGCCTATTTCACTGCAATACAACATGTGGGCGTATCCATAGCAGCCTTGCTGCTGTATACTGCTCCTGTCTATGTGACCATCCTTTCACCTATACTCCTGAAAGAGAACATCACTGTAAGGGACATGATAGCCCTTTTGTTGTCAGCCATGGGAATACTCATAGCGATCCACCCCGGAGGTCATTTCTCTCTACAGACAAATGACCTTTATGCACTGGGGATAACACTCGGCCTATTATCAGGCATATCATACGCCTTAAGTACCATCAACTACCGATATTTGAGAGACACATACTCCTCCACTGCTCTTCTGTTCTGGCCAGCCGTTGTGAGTCTGGTCCTATTGTCCCCCTATGCAAGTCTCGTAAGCCCAAGAATACTTGTCATGAACATGGAAGAACTAATATTGTTTGGGATGCTCATGACAACTTTTGGTTCACTTCTCTATTACAGAAGCGCCAGGTATGTAAAAGCCCAAAATCTTAGTGTCATATCTCTTGTCGAACCTGTTGCGGGAATATTCTGCGGATATCTGGTCCTGCATGAACAGATATTTTCATATACCCTTGAGGGATGCGCCTGCATACTGACCGGAGTGGTACTTATAGGTACAAAAAGCAATACGAGTTCAAGAGGAAATACTATATCCAGATACTTTAACCATGAGTATTGCCCTTCGGGCCATCAGCAATCGCTTTTACATACATTCTACCGAATATTATGTAAAGGTCCTTTAAAGAATCTAAAGAGGTGATAGCAGCCTTGGAACACCCTATAAACATTTCAGAATACCTGTCTCCGGAAGAGTTACAAAAAATAAGAGAGTTCTCAAAGGACAAAGAAACTCCTTTTATTTTACTCAGTCGGAAGAAGATCGAAGAAAAATACGATGAACTGAAGCATAACCTCCCCTTTGCCAAGATCTACTATGCAATGAAAGCAAACCCTGCTGAAGAAGTAGTGAGGCTGTTACACAAAAAAGGGTCTAATTTTGACGTGGCAACCATATATGAGATGGAACAGCTTCTCAGGATGGGAATAAACCCTGACAAGATGAGTTACGGTAATACTATTAAAAAAGCGAAGGACATAAAAAAAGCCTATGAATATGGGGTCCGGCTTTTTGTTACAGATTCCCTCAGTGACCTGAAAAAATTAGCTGTCAATGCACCGGGATCAAAGGTCTTTTTCAGATTACTCACCGAGAGTAACGGAGCCGATTGGCCTCTTTCCAGAAAGTTCGGCGCACATACCGGCCAGATATATTCCCTTATCGTTGAAGCCAAAAAACTTGGCTTGATACCATATGGACTTTCTTTTCACGTAGGCTCACAGCAGAGGGATATCGGAGAATGGGATCACGCGATATCACAATGCAAATATCTGTTTGATGATGTGAAGCGCTACGAAGGAATAGAGCTGAAAATGGTAAATCTGGGAGGAGGATTGCCTGCAAAATACCTCAATCCTACCAATAGCATTCAGAAATATGCCCAGACCATTACAAAATATCTGCATGAATACTTCGGTGAGGAATTGCCGGAGATCCTGATAGAACCAGGCAGATATATAGCAGGAGATGCCGGTGTAGTAGTTACGGAAATCGTGCTAATCTCTAAGAAATCTGATTCAAGCCAGTATGAATGGGTTTACCTGGACATAGGTAAGTTCGGAGGGCTTATAGAAACTTTAGATGAGGCAATAAAGTATCCTATTTTCCCTGAGAGAGGAAACAATGGCAATGGCGGAAAAGAAGTGATCCTTGCTGGCCCCACATGCGATAGCATGGACATACTCTATGAGCATTTCAAATACGAGCTGCCTAAGGATATAAAAGAAGGAGACAGGCTATACATACTCACTACAGGAGCATACACATATACCTATTGCTCAGTGGAATTCAATGGGATACCGCCAGTGAAGGTATATATTATTGACTAACAAAAGAGCCTGAAAGAGGATATGTGAGCCATAGCTTCATATCCTTTTGAACTTCACAGCGGTCCCATAAGCCAGTAGTTCTGCAGCTCCGACCATAGTCTGTGAAGTAGTGAAGCGTATATTTACAACAGCATCAGCATCCAGTTTCTCTGCTTCTTCCACCATTCTCTGTAATGCCTCTTTTCGGGATTGTGAAAGCAGATCAGAATAGCCCTTCAATTCCCCACCCACTATATTCTGCAGACCTGCGGCAATATCACTTCCGATATTCTTTGCACGTACTGTGTTGCCGAAAACTACGCCCAGTATTTCCAATTCCTTACCATTCACATCATTTGTAGTAGTGATGATCATATTTACACCTCTTATAAGAGATATGAACAGTCCTATTTAAAACTAAAACATTTATTCATGCCTGAGTGCTTCCACGGGATTCATGGATGCTGCTTTATTAGCAGGATATACACCTGCAACAAGACCTACAACAAAGGCTATGCTAAAGCCCAGCAGGATCAGATATGGAGGGAAAACCGGAGGTATAGCCAGATAACTTTCCACCACGTAAGAAGCCACAACTCCAAGGAGTACCCCCAAAACACCTCCGATTGTACCTAAAAGTGTGGATTCCACCATGAAAAGTAGAAGAATATCACTCTTCTTAAACCCTAATGACTTCATAAGACCTATCTCCCTTGTCCTCTCGGTAACTGTGACCAACATGATGTTCATTATACCGATAGACCCAACAATAAGAGCCACAAGTGCAACCAAAGTGATCAGTATAGTAAGAGAGTTCGAAAGCTGGTTCAGTTGTTCGATGATCTCTGCCTGATTGAAGATCCTGTAAGGCTTCACATCATCATTATCAATGTCCCTTGCTGATACACCAAGAGCACGGGCCAGCCTCCTGTCCACTTCATCTGAAACCACGCTCACCGACTCTGCACTGCTTGTCTTTGCTGTTATACCCCCGTAGTCAGAAACATTAAGCAGCTCGTTCATGGTAGCAATAGGGATATAAATTGTAATGTCCCTGTCAGGCCCACCCTGAACAAAAGTAGTGTCTTGAGATCTGATAATACCTTTAACCTTGAATTTTTGGGTGACTGTGGAACCATCTTCCCTACTAAAGCTAATATCGATATAATTATTGAGAGATATGTTGCGTTCGAACTTCTTATTAGCAACTTCCCACCCCAATACGGCTACATATTTATCCTTGTCAGTGAAGAAGTTACCAGCTTCAAGCTGGAGATTTAAGATATCCTGAGTATCCTGGGATACACCTTGGATATCTATCTGCCTCTTAGAAGAAACATATGTTACAGCAGTCATTTGTCCATTACTGGGCGAAACACCCTCTATACCAGGCGTGTTCTTGACAATATTAAGTTCATTGTCATGCAGAATATTCACATCCTGGCTATAGATGATAATGAAATTAGATCCAAGTGTTCCGAGCTCATCCGTAAAGAACTGGTTAAAACTCGCACCCAGAGAAACGTTGGCTACAACTGCTGCAACTCCGATGATTATACCCAGAGTAGTAAGGGCAGAGCGAAGCTTTGCATGCGTGATACTTCCCACGCCTAGATCCAAGGCCTGCCGCATGTTAACCAACTAATGACACCTCACTCATGCCTGAAAGCCTCCACCGGATCCATTCTTGCTGCCTTATTAGCCGGATAGATACCTGCTGCCAGACCCACTAAAATTGACACAATAAAACCAGTGATGATCTGGTTCACCGGAAATACATTCGGCAGGTCAAGGAAATAGTTAGCAATAAATGCGACACTAATACCCAAAACAGTACCACATATGCCTCCTATCAGACTGAGCATTGTGGATTCTATAAGAAAAAGAGTAAGTATATCTCTTCTTGTATATCCAAGAGACTTCATGAGCCCTATCTCCCTCGTTCTTTCGGTTACTGTCACCAGCATGATATTCATTATTCCGATGGACCCCACTATGAGAGATATCAATGCCACGGAAGTCAGCAAAGAGGTAAGGCCTGTAGATACTTGGTTTGTCTGCTCCAAAGCATCTAGCTGATCGAACATGACATAGGGTTTTGTATCATCATTTTCGAGTTCTCTTGATGGTACTCCCAGATTCCTTGCCAGGCGCTCATCTATCTCATCAGCAGTTTCACGTACTGTATCCAAACTTGAAGCCTTTACAAAGAAACCACCATAGTCATCTGTTCCAAGTATCTGATTCATGGTTGCTACGGGAATAAAGACCCTTACCTCGGGCTCTACGCCCGTCTGCACAAAAGCGGTGTTTGGATCTTGGATAATACCTTTTACTATGAACTTTTGTGTAACTACACCACCATCTTCTCTTCTGAATGTAATTTCAATAGGATTCTTTACAGAGATCTTTTTGTCGAACTTCTCGTAAGCAACCTCGTAACCCAGTACTGCCACAAACTGGTCCTTATCTTCAAGAAAATTACCTGCATCCATCTTTAAATTGGCAACTTCCTCATAATCTCCCGTGACACCCTGTATATCTATCTGCCTGGAAGTAGAAAGGTAAGTGACCTTAGCCATCTGCTGGTTTATAGGAGAAACACCTACAACCCCCGGAGTGTTCTTTATCAGATCAAGCTCCTTATCAAAAAAGACATTCACTCCCTGGCTGTAGATCACTATGAAATTGGAACCTACAGCACCGATCTCATCATTGAAGAACTGGTTGAAACTCGCACCCAGGGACACATTAGCTATTACAGCAGCTACTCCGATAATTATTCCCAAGGTGGTAAGGGCAGATCGCATCTTCGAACTTCGGATACTGCCTGTCGAGATATCAACTGATCTCCGGAGGCTTATCATTTAATGCCTCACTTTTGTTTTCTGCGCTTATACATGAAGTATCCAGCAGCTGCTACAACAGCAACAAGAACCACTGCTATCACAGGACCAATGGTACTTGATTCCTTGACAGTTACCAGTTGCAAGTCCTTTACATCGACAACCTCTTCATGTTCATTAAGACCATTCCTGTAATTTGCAGTGATACTCACTTTCCGGGGAGAAGTGTCATTAGAAGAGGAGGTTTCCCCATAGATCTGTATGGTAAAAAGTTCATCCGGGTCCATGGAGCCAACGAAATATTCAGCCGGGGAAAAATCCACACCATCTGCTTCCAGCCTGACACTTACCGATGACAGGCTGTTCGGATGGATATTAGCTACATCGAACTCCAATGTCCCTTTTCCGTTCTCCAGTTTGAGGGGTTTGGAGGGAACAATGCGCAAAGAGGAGGAATCAACCTTCAGGGGAATACGCCAATTGTTATTATAAGAGTGAGAGCTGCCTATTGTTGAAAACTCAAGGTAGTAAGTACCAGCTGATACGTTCTCGTCAACATTTATGTTGTAGGTAAGAGTCATAGATTCACCGGGACCCAGAATGCCATTACCATAATATGTGTCAGTAACAACTGTTATCCCATCAGTTCCTTTTAGAGTGGCAGATTGTATCCGGGCATTAGTATCAAAGTCCTCACCATCGATGTTTACAGAGTATTCACTTGCACTGTTTTTAAGAGTGAACGTAATAGTGCCGGTGTCTCCTGGCATAAAAACTTCAGGGTCCTTTGCAGGATCACCTGCAAGCTGGACATTACCTTTGCTGTCAAAGGCTGCAGAACCTATAGTGATCTCAAAGGTTTCCTCTACCCACGCACCATTTTTTTCTTTCTGGTACTGTACATCAAACGAAGCAACACCTTGTTTTGCATTCTCGTCCACAAAAAGCCTGTATTTATGTACTGCTGCACTTTCAGGCCCAAGAATGCCAATATTTTCAATAGCGTTAGCTTGTGAATCAAGAGACAGAGGATACTCCGGAACCATTTTTACGGAAAGATCTTCGGATTTACCTGAGCCTGTGTTTTCTATTTTAATCCAGATATCGACATATTGGCCAATCTCTGCAGGTACAGGTTCGTATTTGAGAACACTGACAGTCAGAGCAGAACCTGCCTCCGCACATGCAACCCCCGTCGAAAGGAGGCATGAAACAAGGATCAAGCAAAGATATTTCAAAATTGTTCTGATACTACCACCGCCTAATTATTAAGTATACCATCCTTCAAATATACCACTCTGTCAGCATAGCTTGCAAGACCGGCATCATGAGTGATCATGATGATGGTCCTTCCTTTATTATTAAGTTCCTTGAACATATCCATTATCTCCAACCCAGTCTTGCTATCGAGGTTCCCTGTAGGTTCATCAGCCAGGATTATGGAAGGATCATTGATAAGAGCTCGGGCTATAGCCACACGTTGTTGCTGCCCCCCCGATAGTTCGGAAGGACGGTTGTTACGGCGATCTTCAAGCCCCACAAGTTTGACCAGTTCATTTGCCCTTTTATTCGGTTCGAGACCATTTTTTGTATTGGCATAAGTAGGAAGAAGAATGTTCTGGGTCGCAGACAACCTGGGGACAAGATTGAAGTTCTGGAACACAAAGCCTATCTCAAGGCCCCGTAACCTTGCAAGTTCGGAATCCGTTATTGTATTGATATCCTGGCCCATAAGGATCACCTGCCCGCAGGTAGGCCTGTCAAGACAACCTATCATGTTCATGAGGGTACTTTTTCCGGAGCCCGATGGGCCCATTATAGCCAGGAACTCACCTGGATAAACTTTTATATTGATGCTCTTGAGTATATGGATCTCCATTTTACCTGCCCAGTAACTCTTACACAGATCCCTCAATTCAATGATAGGATAAACACTCTCTGATCTTGCATCATTCAAACTCTCAGCCTCATATACGGATCTGCCCTTTAAGCACACTAAGAAATTGAGCCAAATCTATATATATCCTTGTAAAAAACATGCAACTAACTGAATCAATAAATAGTATTAGACTCATGTCTTTAGTGTATACTTTATATTGTAGGAAGTGGTTTTGAAAAAAGGAGTATAAATAATGCTGGAAGTTCTTAGCAATCCAGGTGGGTTCTTTGAGAAGAAGAGCAAAGAAGAAACTGATCTAAAACCACCGTTTAGGATAATTGGCACATTGATGATCATATCACTGATAAGTGCCTATATCCTAACAAACAAGATAATGGGGAGCTTGTCAACCGAAGTGCCAACCGTAGCACAGCTACTTGTGATAAGCCTTGGTTTAATAGTTTCCACGATCTCAGTGATGATCGGATGGCTGATAACCAGTAGCATATTTTACTTGATCTCATTGTTCTTAAGCGGGCAGGGAAATATGACAAGGGTCCTTGAGTTTGTTGCCTATGGATTCCTACCTTTCGTCTTAAGCTCTGTAATTAGCCTCGTGCTGATGATCGGCATGTATTCATCTATCGATCTACCACAGGACCCACAGGCCATAGAACAAGCCATGCTCTCAAATCCTTATATGATAGCTTCTAACGTCATCAGTATCATCCTGGCCTTGTGGAGTGCAAATATATGGGTGTTCGCTATGATCCACTCCAGTAATCTTACAGTTAAAAATGCCCTGATCACCGTAGGAGTACCAATAGGAGTATACCTGATCTATATGCTCTATACATTATATCAGGCACTTGGCTAATTACAAAAAAAATTTGAAATTAAGAGATAAGACATAAAGATTTTCGATAAACCTACTGCAAGCATCATTACTTCTAAGCAAGAATCTATTTCAAAATGCCATTAACCACTAAAGAGATTGTGTCAAATTTAGACATATTTTTGCAAAAAATGATCCAACAAATTAGATCAATGAAAAGGATTAACAATGAGGTATTTATTATATAAAACTAGTTTAGTAAGATAAAAGGTGTAAATGATGCTGGAAGTTCTTACCAATCCTGGTGGATTCTTTGAGAAAAAGATGAAAGAAGAGGCTGATCTGAAACCATCCTTTATGATACTGGGAATAATGGCCCTTGTATCAGCAATCAGCGCCTACATAATAACAAGCAAGATAATCGGAAGTCTGCCAAGTGATGCTGCAAGCTTTGCGAAGATCGGCATAGCCATTGGCATAATAGGAGCTATTATTGCCGTATTCATTATGTGGCTGGTATATAGTGGTATATTTTATCTGATTTCATCGTTGCTGGGTGGACAAGGGAATTTCAAAAGAGTTCTTGAGTTTGTTGCTTACGGGTTCCTGCCTTCGGTCCTAGGCTCTGCTATTAGCCTCGTGCTTACAAGCAAAGCCTACTCTTCATTCGATTTTTCCGTACAGGATCCAACCCTACTGGAAAAAGCCATACTCTCTGACCCTTACATAATGGCTTCCACTGCAATAGGTATACTCCTGACCTTGTGGAGTGCAAACATATGGGTATTCGCTATGATGCATTCCAGAAATCTTACAGTTAAAAATGCGCTTATCACAGTAGGAGTACCAATGGGACTGTACGTGATCTACATGCTATATACATTATATAAAGCACTAAGCTAAAGATGAAAAAGAAAATGATAGCATGAGAACGATCATAATTTTTTTTGTTTTACTGACTGTGTTCTTGCCATATGCAAGTGCCGATACTGAGATTCGTCCCACCATCACAGTGAATTATTCAATTGAACCCCTAGTATTCATGCCAGGAGATACGGGTACAGTGACTGTGGAACTCAGGAACATGGCTTCAGGTGAGGTATACGTCCAGGAGGATGACGAAACATTCGATATGAATGCCTACATAGCAAGTGCTACCCTTGAGGGTAACAAGGGTATTAAGATTCTGGATGGAAGGCAGACAGATGTGGGATTACTGGGACCTGGAGATTACATCAGGCTCACTTTCAACATACAGGCAAACGAGAGTGCTGCTAATGGGATGCATTTCCTGGAACTGGAAGTTGTGGGTGGCAGTAACATGTACAACCTCAACTACAGGATACCTGTAAAAGTTGATGATAAGGATCTGAAGATAATTGTATCCGATATGCCTCCAACCCTCATGAAGGAATATTCCATAGTGAATGTGGAAGTGGTGAACTTAAGGTCCAATGACATTACGGGCGTTATTGTCACTCCGAAAGGAAATGATATTGGATTCTTTCCAACCAATGTCTTTGTAGGTACCATCAATGGAGGAAATAAATCCACAGCAACATTTACCCTTAACACCATGACATCCGGGAAGGGGAACAAGGAGATGCAATTCTCTACTACATATTTCAATGGCGACAACCTGCATATCTCATCTGATACGAACTACAACATAGAAGTAGTGGACCAGCCTGCACTCATACTGTCGACCATAGAGATAGAAAGGACGGGAAATGTGTACAGTATCACGGGAGACATCAACAATTTCGGAACAACTGATACAAAGAATGTCATGATCTCCGTGATGGAAACTGAAAATATCACACCGGTACAACCGTATGAAAAGTATTTTGTAGGCACCCTGGAAAGTGATGATTTCAGCAGTTTTGAACTGTCTGCTTCCACACAGGGGAGCAATGTAGAAGAAATACCCTTGCTTATAGAGTTCAGAAATACGAACAATGCCTACGCCTACATAAATGAGAACATTGCTCTCCAAAAAGGAATGGTTCCTGAATCCAACGATAGTGGAGGGATGTCATTTGTGATGATCGGACTTATTGCAGTCATATGTATTGCAGTGCTGGGCGTTATAGCATATTCCTGGAAGAAACGCAAAAACTCAGAATGAACGGGGCATCCATGCAAGGTCCTATAGTCCAGCTCACTAATGTGAAGAAGATCTACCAGCTTGGAGCAAGCCGAATACATGCTCTTAACGGTGTCAGCCTTTTGATCGAACGAGGCGACTTTGTAACCATAATGGGGTCTTCCGGCTCAGGGAAATCCACAATGCTTAACCTCATTGGTTGCCTGGATCAGCCCACAGAAGGTACTGTGAAGATCAATGGTACGGACCTTTCTCTGCTTAACGATGACAAGCTTACAGAGATCCGTAGGAATAATATCGGTTTTATATTCCAGCAGTTCAACCTGATACCTACTCTCACTGCCGTAGAGAACGTTGAAATGCCCATGATATTTACAGGGATTCCGGAACAAGAGCGCCGGAAAAGGGCAATGGAATTTTTAAGAAAAGCAAATCTTGGCCCGGAATTTGCCGAGCACAAACCCAATGAGCTTTCTGGAGGACAGCAGCAAAGAGTTGCTATCGCAAGGGCACTCGCCAATTCCCCGCCTATCCTTTTGGCAGACGAGCCTACAGGCAACCTTGATACAAAGACGGGAAAAAGCGTAATGGAACTTCTCAGCGAACTGAACTCACACGGAACCACAATTATAGTTGTCACACACGACCCCAAGATAGCAGCATATGCTAACACTAACATAGTTCTAAGAGACGGTGAGATCGTTGAAACTTCAAAGTAGGTATTTCAAACGTAACATGTATGCCGAGCTTGCAAAAAGGAATCTCAGAAGGCACATGGCGCGTACCGTCCTTGCAGCTGTTGGGATAATCATCGGGGTAATTGCTATTTCATCCATGGGAATACTGGGGAACAGCCTGAAGATGTCGGTATCCGATTCACTGGGTGATGTGGGGAATGAACTTATAGTCTACCCCGGATTCACAGAAACAGCGATCACTGAGAAGCAAGTGGAGAAGATGCAGAAGGTTGCGGGCATAGAGAACCTGATACCCATATATTCCAGTGCTTCAATGGCTGAATACAAGAACGAGGAAACCTATGCGAACGTATATGGCATAGAAAGTGAAGATTTGTCTAATCTTGTGGAGATAGAAGAAGGCCGCATGTACAAGCGTGGGTCTTCGGATTGTGTGATCGGGTCACAGCTTGCAGAGGACCTTGAAGTCAATATCGGTGGAAAAATAACCGTAGAAGATGCAAAGTTCAGGGTAATAGGGATTCTGAAGGAGCGTGGCATAGGCTTTGACATCAGCGCTGATAGCGCTGTTTTTATGGACCCCCAGATGTTCACCAGAATCTATGAGGACACCGATGAAGGTTATAATAACGTGATCATCCAGGTTGAAGATATCAACGAGATAGATATAGTGAAAACGAACCTTGAAGACAGGCTCAACAAGAAAGATGAAGAGGTATTCGTACTGGCCACAAATACCATCCTCTCAAGTATTAATGAGATCTCCAGATACATTTCCCTCTTCCTGATGGGAATAAGCTCCAT
>NZ_JBFYLB010000097.1:0-11826 GCF_041305605.1 Methanomethylovorans sp. | reverse complement strand
ATGAGCACTGACCTTGTTGACGTGATGGAAAGAGGACTTCAGGACCCTGCACTTGACAAAGCCCTTCTTGAACCGCCAAAGATTGGGCTTGGAGGCTTGCTGAAGCAGACAAAGGACGAAGATTTCCAGAAAGGCATGGGTATTATGATAGAAATACTTAAGGCGCTGGGACGGGCAACAAAGGATGTTTAAGAAAGGAAGCACCTTTAAGGAGCATTCCTTCTTTTTTATTGCCTATGTTCCGTTGTCCATAAGATAAAAAAGAAACAACACATTGATCTAGGTCTTGTCGTCTTCGAAATTAATAGCGTTGTGTGTGCTATCGCAGAAAGGTTTGTTATTGGAACCACCACACCTACACAAAGCCATTACAGGCTGTGCTGGTATAGGAACACCTTGGGAATTGATTAAGTTATCCACATTCTTTACGATATAAGGACCATTTTTTATGATCTCTATGGATGGTTTTTTATGAGAAACTGTCTTTTCCGCGTGAGTCATAATACTCCTCCAACTTCTACTAATATTCTTAAGTTAATATTGTTTTTGATACTGCTGGACGTGGGCCATATATCCCCGTAGAAATAAGTAATGTAACAGGTTTTTCCCAACCTGAGAACAAAAACCATTTCAAGTACCAGATTGTAAGGATCAGAAAATTATTATCTACGTCTGAACTGATAAACTACAAAAACATTGTAACTACCATACTATAGTAAATAGATGATACTACGTGGAATTAAAATTTCAACTGTCCCCCTTTACTCGCAATGGAGAAAATTCAAGAATGAACTAAATTGCAAATAGATTAAAATAATAAAAAGTAGTTGAATGCAATTATCTGCTAGAATTAGCCGGAAAAATTATCAAATTATGTACGACAGGAAAAAAAGAGATAGTTACTATGATAAAAACAGGATTCTTTTGTTCCGGAAATATATAAGTTTTGTAAGATGAAAATTAAGCTCTGCACTGAATTTTTGTAGTGTCGTGCCTTTAGTAAATTTATTCTGAATTTGAGTCCGAGATACTGCTAATTCCTGAGTTAGATTAAAACCAGAGGTAAAATGTCATTTGAAAACCTAAAGATAAAAAAACCACTTCAAAGAGCACTTGAAAACGAAGGATATACCACTCCTACCCCTATACAGAAACAAGCTATCCCCCACTTGTTGGAAAACAGGGATCTGATAGGTATTGCTCAAACAGGTACAGGCAAGACTGCCGCATTCGTATTACCCATACTTCAAAAACTGTCAGAGGTACATAAACCCTCCAAACCCGGAGTTCCACGCGTACTTGTACTTGCACCCACAAGGGAGCTTGCAGCGCAGATAGGGGACAGCTTTTCTGCTTATGGAAAGTTCATAAGGTTCAGACACACTGTTGTATTCGGTGGTGTAGGGCAGGGGCCCCAGGTAAAAGCTCTTTCCCAAGGTGTTGATGTCCTCATAGCAACCCCAGGCAGGCTTCTTGACCTCCTGGACCAGGGATACGTAAAACTAAATGGTATTGAGTTCTTTGTACTTGACGAAGCCGACAGGATGCTGGACATGGGCTTTATCAAAGACGTATACAAAATAGTCTCTTTACTTCCTGTAAAAAGGCAATCGCTTTTCTTCTCTGCTACTATGTCCCCCCAGATAGCAGAACTTGCCCGAAAGCTTCTTACAAGCCCGGTACACGTGGAAGTATCTCCACAAGCAACAACAGTCGAAAGAATAGACCAATTCGTCTTTTTCGTGGACCAAGAAAACAAGGATGAGCTCCTGCTTGGCCTTCTGCAGCACAATAATTTAAAATGCGTTTTAGTATTCACTCGCACTAAACACCGTGCAAATAAGGTATCCTTGATGCTTAACAAGAATAGGATCGAAGCGGATGCCATCCATGGTAATAAATCACAGAACCAGCGCACTAAGGCTATGGAGGACTTCAAATCAGGAAACGTAAGGGTATTGGTAGCAACAGACATTGCTGCACGTGGAATTGATATTGAAGATATATCCCACGTCATAAATTACGACCTTCCTAATGAACCCGAAAATTATGTGCATCGCATCGGACGTACTGCAAGAGCAGGAGCAGACGGCACAGCATACTCATTCTGTGCATCAGACGAACGTGATTATCTCCGTAGCATCGAAAAACTCACACGCCAGGAAATAGAGGTTGCAGAGCACCACTATCATTCGGAAAAGGCAAAAAATGCCACAGGGGATGCAGCCAAACCGGCACCAAGAAAACAGCGTGGATCAGGAGAGAGAGCTCGCCCACAAAAACAGAATAAGCCGCGATCCGGACCAAGGAATCAGCGCCCTTCAAGAGGCCGCTGACCATCTGAAAATACCACCAACAGCACATTTATCAGTGATGAATACCTTATCGGTATTCACTCTCTGGACCTGTAGTGTAGCGGATATCACTTAAGCCTCCGGAGCTTAGAACCCGGGTTCGAGTCCCGGCAGGTCCGCTAAAAAATTTAAATTATTCTGATTTACTATACCATGTTACACATTACTCATTAATTCAACTGCTCTATTCATATGATAGATAGCAGAGTCTGAATACGTTATCCACATTCCAATATTTTCAGGATCATCAATACCAGCTTTTAAGTCTTTTGCTATCAGGGTCGTGTATTTTCCCACATTGTTCAAGTCAGTGAGAGAGAATGCCCACTCTGACTGTGCCTCTTGGAACATAGGAGATACAGTATATCTACCGTTATCCTCCAGTGCTGTCTGCGTATCATCCATAATTTTTTGTCCAATTGTAGCCAATGCGACATAATCCCTGTTATTCATAGTCACGGATATCTCATCAAGATTAGTTTCCAATAACGCTGAATAATGCGCAACGCTTCCAAACCATGCGTGGTCAGTATTCCAGATTCCAACAACTGGGGTCACACCTTCCCATCCAACTCCTACTACATCGAAGCCCGAATTATTCTGGAGAAGGAAATTGTTACCTCCTCTATCGTATATACCCAACTCGGTGGCTCCATCCAGGTTCCAATCACCTACGATTGGTTCAGTACCTGCCCAGCCGAATCCCACCAGGTCTGCAGAGTTGGTATCAGTGTTCCAAAGAGCCCATGTACCTTCGTTATTATACACACCGACCTCATCTGCACCATCTCCTTTCCAGTCACCTACAATGGGTGTAACTCCTGACCATCCAAGTCCTATTACATCGAAGCCGGAATCGGTACGCAGAAGGAAATTGTTACCTGCAATGTTGTAGATCCCTATATCTGTAACTCCATCAGCATTCCAGTCACCTACCATCGGTTCAGTGCCTGCCCAGCCAAAACCCACGATATCTGCAGAGTTGGTTTCGGTATTCCATAAAGCCCATGTGCCTTCGTTATTATACACTCCGACCTCATCTGCACCATCTCCGTTCCAGTCACCTACAAGAGGTGTAACTCCTGGCCATCCGAGTCCTATGACATCGAAACCGAAATCGGTACGCAGAAGGAAGTTGTTTCCTGCGACGTTGTAAATCCCGATATCTGTAATCCCGTCAGCGTTCCAGTCACCTACCATTGGTTCAGTACCAGCCCAGCCAAAACCTACAATGTCGGCCAAATCAGTACTGGTATTCCACAAAGCCCATGTACCTGCATTATCATACACCCCTACAGACTCCGCTGAGCCGATACCTGCGGTCATCAACACAATACACAATAGTAGCGCAAAATAAATTAGTCTACTTAATTTGATTTGCATTTATATCACCCATCGCGCACCCATTGACTTAGAGTCTCCTTATCCACAACTCTTAATCCCGATTTTCATGCATAAAAATATGAAAGTCTGACACAGCATTTCCGGAAACTTCAATATGTTTATGTTATATTTATTAAGCATGGAACCTAGTTGGTATATATAAACATCGAAAAAGCTTTGGACTATACAATATATTTTTGTTGAGCTTTAAATCCAACATCAAAGTTCTAGAAAACAATCTGTTTTCACTTAATCAACTAGTGCAGTAATTTTGCTGTAAAGTCCTCTATACTGATATAGATTCTAATTCTTCAGTATAAATGTATATCCCCTCTAATCTATAAAAAACACTTTACAGCACTAGATATACTGCCAAAACCTATAGAACTTGGTCTCTTCAGCAAAAACAAATCTTTTGAAAACACAATAAGTTGAATCATTTTCAAGATCCAATTGCCTTTTTATTCGGTTCCTGCTGAGGAAGCTTTACTTTAAAAGTAGACCCTTTACCTTCCTCACTTTCCACCCAGACCTTGCCTTTGTGCATTTCCACAAACTCTTTAACAAGCGCAAGCCCCAGTCCGGTACCACCATAAACCCGTGAAGTGGAAGAATCAACCTGCTTGAAGGGCTTGAATATAATATCCACTGCATGCTCAGGGATTCCTATGCCTGTGTCTGCTACAGCTACTTGCAATTCACCGTCAATAAGTTCCACAGTAAGTGTCACTGACCCCTCAAAAGGAGTGAATTTAACCGCATTGTCAAGTAAGTTATACATGATCTGTTTAAACTTAGTCTTATCTACACATATCTCTGTATTATTAGCAAGTCCATTTATCTCAAATAGTATGTTCTTTCTGATTGCCATAGGGTGTATGATAATCCTTAGATCATCCAACACCTCTTTGATATAAAATTTTTCACAATACAACTCCATTTTTCCCGCTTCGACCTTAGAAAGGTCCAGTATTGTATTGATCAGGTGCAATAGATGTTTCCCACTGTTTAAAATGTTCAGAACATATTTTTCTTGTTTTCCATTCATGTCTCCGAATGTCCCTTGATGCAACATCTGGGAAAAACCGATGATAGAGTTAAGCGGAGTTCTCAGTTCATGACTCATATTCGCCAGGAACTCTGACTTTGTCCTGCTAGCCTCCTCTGCCGCCAGCTTAGCATGTAACATTGCATCTTCTGCCTGTTTACGTTCATTGATGTCCTGGAAGCTCTCAAGGATATACTGTTTACCATGGATAGTGATCCTTTTCGTATTCTTGATGATAGGGTTCTTTCTGCCATCCTTGCATTTGATAGTAGTATCCATACCCTGAAACCCATTAAGCCCCTCAACCCATATAGGACATTTTTTTGAATTTGACCCTTTCGGACACAAAATATCACATAGCTGGCCTACAAGTTCTTCCCTTAAATATCCCGTGATCTCACACGTTTTGTGATTTACATCTTCAATAATATAATCCTGTCCAATGATCAGGGTTCCGCTGGGAATGTTTTCATACAGGGCCTGGAACCTTTCTTCACTTTCCTTTAAGGTTACTTCTGCCAGTTTCCTTTCGGTGAGATCCCTTTGTGAACTCAGAAAACCAGCGAAATTCCCGGTGTCATCAAAGAAAGGGGAGAAATTCAATTCGCAAAAGAACGAACTACCCTCTTTTTTTCTGGACAAGGATTCAATAGAATGCCTTCCACCAGTAAACAGAATATCTTTTAATTTGCTTTTTACTTCTTCACTAAGGCAATCCACCTCCAGAAGATCAAGTGACTTACCCCTCAATTCCTCCAGCTTCCAGCCAAAAAGGTCTTCTGAAGCTTTATTCATGTATAATATCTGAAATTCCCTATCCAGGTAGATCATACTGTCCATAGACTGCTTCGCCATGTTCTTGAGTATGTTCATTTCCATTTCTGCAGACTTATGTTTCGTGATATCCATATTATACACAGATACAGGACGTGGGGAGTTTTTTGAAACCGGTAAAACTTTCATAAAGAACCAGCGAATGCCTTCTGATCCCTCAAATGAATATTCTAATTCAAAACGATCTTCCTTACCGGACATAACATCTTTGATACCTTTTACTGCAGCAGGCTCCCGGATATGGAAAGGCCATTCAATGTCATTATATAGATCCACTATTGCACCTGATATTAAAATAGAGCGTTCATGCAGTACACAACTATGGTCCAGAGACTCAAATGGAAGAATGGCACCATCGGTATAAAAAATAAATGTGCCTTCCGACAAGGTTCCTGACAGACATTCCTCTGGCAGAAGATATTCTTTTTCCTGCTTCTGATCAACTGTCATGATATCAACATACTCGCAAGCCATATATATAATATGATATATAAAAATTTCATTCTTTCATTAAAACAAATAATATTGACATATAATTTGAAGACCATACCAGTGTTATTAACCACTGCAGACATCTTCAGCGGTAAATAATATAAATATTCAGAGTAGTGGATAAATGAAAGACTGAATGGAAGATGGTATGAAGAAAAACAAGAAAATAAAAGGTGGAAATAGACAAACTTCCGGCAGGAACACCCAATTGGGCAGCATCGCAATTGGTGTCGGTGTCGTGCTTATAATTACAGGTGTTGTAGGGATATTACACAACATACACAGTTCTGAAAACTGGTCTGTCTCTGACGAAGGTAAACTTTCCTATGATCTGCCAGAGAAAACAGATTATTCCATAATCAATAGTAATACTACAGAAAGTAGTGACATAGTCAAATTGCTCACATTCAAGAGCAAGGACAATGTTATCCAGAGCCTCATGCATTTTCCTTCATCCAGCGAAAAAGTCCCTGGTATAGTAGTGCTTCCCGGAGCAGGAGTCACTAAGGAAGAACAACAGGGACTTGCATCCGAACTTGTGGAGATGGGGTATGCCACTATCACTATTGATCAGCGTAACCAGGGAGCTGTGTATCCGGAAACAGACCTGGAACTATTCAAACAAGATAAAGAGCCTGTGGAATACAGTATGGTATATGATGTCCTCATGGCTGCAGAAGTGTTAAGAGACCAGAAGGAAGTGGATTCCGACAAGATAGCCATGCTTGGGATCAGCAATGGCGGTAGATTTGCTATAATTGCAACAGCTCTTGACCCTAAGATCAAAGGAGTAGTTGGTATAAGCACATCAGGATATCAGACCAACACAATTGATAAGGACCGCGTAGATGAAAATACATATTTTTTCTACAGGTCAATAGACCCTGATACCTACATAACAACAATATCTCCTCGCAAAGTGGTCATGTTCCATGCTACCAATGACACTATAGTTCCCTACAGCATGGCCGAAGATACATTTGAACTGGCCAGTGAACCAAAAACAATGTATACGGTGAATGGCACTACTCACGGATATAGTCCTTCTACAAAAGAAGAATTAAAAAAGGAACTGGCAATTATCTTTAACAAATGAGCTTGAGCGAAGATCATATAGAAAATCATTGGATCTTACTTGATAGGTACCCGGATAAAAGCCTGCCCGCATGATGAGTAAAAGCCATCTTTTCTTTCACATGGCTCATGGAATTGCATATTATCTTTCCCAAAGTTACTTTGTCTTCCTGATTGAACAGTATTGAGAGGCATCTGAAAATCACCGTCGTGTACAGAGTCATCCATTAGATATATACTAAAAATATATAAAACCCACTATGTGTTAAAATACATCTTTATAATAGACCTCAACTATTACATCTAGCCTGAAAAGAAAGGGGAAATTCATGAAGCTTGAAACACAGTCTGCACTTAGTACTGAACACCTTACATGTATCATGTTCGATATGGACAATACACTTTTTGATTTTGTGCATGCTAAAACACAGGCTTGCCAGAAGATCGTAAACCACATTGGATGTGGCAATGCTCTCGAACTTTTCCAGTACTTCAGAAGACCAGGCTGTGGCTTTGAAGACTGGAATAACATCCGGGACTACATTTGTGATATAGGTGTATTTTCACAGTCCATGTATGATGAATGTTGCCACATATACGAAACCGAGAAATTGAGAGCTGTAGATCCATACCCTAATGCCGTTCCTACTATCCGGGAGCTCAAGGAAATGGGTCTGAAAATTGCAATACTTACCGATGCACATAGCACCAATGCAAAAAAGAGGCTTGAAAAAACCGGTGTTTCAAAATGGCTGGATGCCCTCTTCTGCGCAGATATCACTGGTTCAAGCAAACCTTCACATCAAACTTTCCTTTTTGCCTTGGAAGCACTGGACTTGCAGCCATACGAAACTCTCTTCGTAGGGGACAGCCTGCGCAGGGACATAGTACCTTCAAAGGCCTTAGGAATGTACACTGCCTATGCAGCTTACGGGGACAGGAACAACGACACATACAAAAGATATGAAACTGCGTCTCCTGATTTTATATTGAACGATATCAGCGAAGTGCTTGACCTATTAGGACATGGAAAGAAAACATAAGTATGCAGTACGATGTAATTGTTGTGGGAGGTGGGCCAGTAGGCTCAACTGCAGCACGCTACGCAGCTCAGGAAGGAGCAAAGGTGTTGCTCATTGAAGAACACGCTTTTGTAGGCTCTCCTGTGGGATGTACAGGCCTGCTTAGCACACGTGCCGTAAAAGAATGCGACGTGGAACCTTCAGAAGACTTTGTGCTTAACTCCGTAAGAGGAGCTTACATACACCCACCTTCCGAAAGACCATTACCCATAGATGGAGGCAGAACTAAAGCTTACGTTGTGTCAAGGAAAATGTTCGACAGGACGCTTTTCAGAATGGCAACAGATGCGGGAGTGGACGTGATGCTCAGGACACGTGCAATAGGGATTCAGCGCAGCAACAGTTTGCAAACCCTTAGCGTGCTTGAGAGAGGCAACCACCAGAACATCCAGGCAAAAGTGATCATAGCTGCAGATGGAGTACGTAGTAATCTGGCAAAGATGGCAGGTCTTGGCGGAGTGAAGAAGATCATGCCCGGCATACAGATAGAAGCACCATACCGTTCTGATGACCCTGATTTTGTGGAGCTGTTCGTAGGTTCCAGAGCACCTGGTTTCTTTGCCTGGGCAGTGCCTGTGGATGAGCGTATTTCCAGAATAGGGCTGGCTACCGATGGTATCAATGATCCAAACCCTCATGAATGTCTTCAATGGCTGCTTCAACACCATCCCCACATTGCTTCCAGGTATGTAGGTGGACAAACGGATATGGTGTTTGGCGGCATACCTCTCGGACCCCTGCGCAGGACGTATGCAGACGGGATAATGATAGTAGGTGATGCTGCCGGCCAAACTAAACCTACTTCCGGAGGCGGTATCTATACAGGTGCTTTGTGTGCAAAAATTGCCGCAAAGGTAGCAGCTTCCGTAGATGATGCATCTGCAGGCAGTTTACAGCAATACGAGAAACAATGGAAAACTGCCATCGGGAAAGAACTCAGCATGGGCATGAGGATACATGATTTCATAAAAGGGCTCAGTGACAGTGAACTGGATGAGCTGTTAGGCGCTATGAACACACCTTCCATCCTGGAAACGATCACGGAATGCGGGGATATGGACCATCCTTCAGTGCTCATCAGGAAAATGCTTGACCCAAGGAAGTCAAAGCACATGCTTAAGATATTCTCAGCCTTTGCAAGAGCCGTCCTGTGAATTCCGATATTTGACACCCTATCCGAAATCAGGATACACTTACTCCTTTTACACTTTTTAATTTGAGCAGCTCTTCTACCACTTCTCCTGAAACTTTACTGTCGGTGATAATTGTCAGGCGTGGTTCATTAGTAAAATAAGGGTCATCCGAGACTGCCTGCCTGATACTGACCCCATGATTGGAGATCACACCTGTAACATCGGCAATTATTCCCGTATGTGCCGCATCGTCAGGAATTATGATAATTACTCCAAGACCAAGAGAAGGAGCCACATCCCTTAAAAATGGTATAGAATGGACTTTCTGGAATATGTTCTTCAAAAGAGGATCGTCAAGTATGGCCTCTGTGGTCGAGTCTACCACGCGCCTGTCAACCCCTACCTCCCGGGCAAGCTGAGTATGGGGGATCTCGATCTTACCGGATGTAACTTTTCCGTCTTCGTTGACCTGAAAGCCCCGTTCAAAAAGCAGTCTGATAACTTTCTGCTGAGCAGGGTGTTTTTCAAATTTCTGCATTATCGTGCTCCACATGGGTTATAGATTAGCGTTTAAATTATAAATCCTTAAGGCAGATAAAGGAAGAAAACCTTTTAATCTGAACACACATGTAGAATACCAGGTTTTGTGCACACCTGCTCAGCGGTCCGATGATCCTCATAAAGGATAGAGATCATGTGCTTAAAGACCAGGATGCGGAGTGTAGTATTCTACTTAACCACGATGAGTTTGGCACAGTTGGAGGAAACATATGAAGACATACCGGGACTATGATGACCTGCCCAAGATAGAACTGCCTCATGGGCAGGAGGTGTCGATCAGCGACAGTACCATAAGGGATGGTGCCCAGATGCCGGGCATTGTTATGAAAAGCCAGCACAAAGTGCAGATATACGAGTACCTGCATAGGATCGGCATTGAAAAGCTGGAGACCTTTGTCTATAATGAAAGGGATAGAAAAGCTATCAAACTCATGCAGGACAGAGGATATGAATTCCCGGAAATAACAGGATGGGCACGTGCAAATCCAGCAGATATCGACATGGTCCTCAATGTTGACGGTATAGAGGAAACGGGTATCCTCATGTCTGTATCCGACCCTCACATCTATGACAAAATGAAACTTCCGACCAGGGAGGCAGCCCAGGAAAAATATCTTAATGCCTTGCAATATGCAGTGGACCACGGACTGAGGACACGAGCTCATATCGAAGATATGACACGCGCCGATAATTATGATTTCGTGTTCCCCCTTATAGAAAAGATACTTGAGATAGACCCTGAATGTACCATCCGTATTTGCGATACCATTGGATTTGGCATTCCGTTCATGAACGTGGATGAACCCTACGGGATCCCCACTATTGTCAAATACCTCAAACATGAACTCGGTGCAAAGAATATCGAAACCCACTGCCATGATGACTTTGGACTTGCGGTTGCAAACTCCTTGGCTGGCTACTGGCACGGTGCGAATTGGTCCAATGTGACATATCTGGGCATTGGCGAGAGAGCAGGTAATGCAGAGATGGAAAAGCTGCTGATCTTCCTGAAAAGACGCATCAAGGGCTTTGAGAAATACGACCTGAGCTGCCTGGTGGAGTTTGCCAAGTTCATGGAAAAGGAGATAGGTATACGGATACCCAGAAATAAATCAGTGGTAGGCCAGAATGTATTTGCCCACGAATCAGGCATCCATACTGCAGGCGTCATCAAGAATCCGTTCACATACGAACCATATCCGCCTGAGATAGTTGGAGGGCAGAGGAATTTCCTCATAGGCGATTCTTCCGGCATTGAGGTACTGAAGTTCAAGGTCCAGGAAACACTTAAAGAAATGATGGATGTCCATATAGAGGTAGATAAGAACGATAAGCGCCTCAGGAACATACAGACAGACATCCAGAAACTCTTCAATGAAGAAAAGAGGGTTTCCTGCATTTCCGATGAGGAGATCCGTGCCTATGTCAAGAAATACTTTATGTTCAACCCCATAGTGGACCAGGATCTGCACCGCAGAGGAGAAGACGAAGAAATTAATGATAACGGTGCAGGAAGCAAACAGCGGGAAATTAAACCGCGTATGCATGACGAAGTGGACTGAATTGTAAAAAACACAGGCGGACAGCTAGCCATGAAAAGTAGTAGGGTCCGCCACTAATATTCTTTTTTGAATACCTTGGCTAAAACCAGGACTTTGGAAATTGAATAATGAAAATGAGAGAAGCTATTACTTCAGCTCCTCTACTGTATATCTGGCAATCTCATTTGTCATTTCACTGAGCTTTGCATTGCCTCCCAGATCATAGGTAACATACTTGCCTTCGGATATGACGCGCTCAGTAGCCCTGAATATGGCTGCTGACTTCTCTGATTCACCGAGGTATCCTAGCATCCAGGCACCTGC
>NZ_JBFYLB010000096.1:0-3359 GCF_041305605.1 Methanomethylovorans sp. | reverse complement strand
TCTTTCAGACGCACACCGTGGTGAACTTCATACTTTTCCTTAAGTCCACGCAGGATGGATATTGTGTCCTCTACTGTGGGCTGCTCCACCATCACAGGCAGGAAACGACGCTCAAGTGCTGCATCCTTTTCAATGTACTTGCGGTATTCGTTCAGTGTGGTGGCACCGATACAATGCAGTTCACCACGTGCCAGCATGGGCTTGAGCAGGTTACCTGCATCCATGGCACCTTCAGTAGCTCCTGCACCAACAATGGTGTGCAGCTCGTCTATGAATAGGATTATTTGTCCTTCAGATTCTGCAACCTCTTTTAGTACAGCCTTAAGACGCTCCTCAAACTCTCCCCTGAACTTGGCACCGGCGATAAGAGCCCCCATGTCCAGGGCAACTATGCGCTTTTCTTTCATTGCATCCGGGACGTCCCTTTTTGCAATACGCTGTGCCAGAGCTTCTACTATAGCTGTCTTACCCACACCAGCTTCGCCGATGAGTACAGGGTTGTTCTTCCTGCGCCGGGAAAGGATCTCTATGGTGCGCCTGATCTCCTGCTCCCGGCCGATCACCGGGTCAAGCTTACCCTGTGATGCAAGCTCAGTGAAATCGATACCGTACTTTTTAAGTGGTTCCATTGTATCTTCCGGATTCTCTGAGGTAATGCGTCTGCCACCTCTTATCTCCTTGATGGCAACAAGCAGACGGTCTTTTTTAATACCTTCGCCTGCAAGTATTTTACCTGCTACGGAATCCTTTTCCTCCGCAATGGCTATAAGCAGGTGTTCCACACTGACGAACTCGTCCTGCATCTTGCCAGCGATCTTGCCGGAGGCATCCAGCACCCTCTTGAATGTCTGGGTCATGTAGACCTGCTCTCCACCGGGGCCGGATACCTGTGGTAGGCCTGCCAGCTTGTCCTCGACCTTCTCGGTGACTCTGCCCGGCTCCACGTCAAGCTTCTGCAACAATGTGGGTACTAACCCCCCGCTTTGTTCCAACATTGCGAGGAGCAGGTGTTCGCAATCTATCTGCTGGTTGTGGTATCTGGCAGCGATCGTCGTTGAGCCCTGGATGGCCTCCTGGGCTTTCTGAGTGAAACGATTCAAATCCATACTTTTCCCCCTTAATGGTTCAATCCCAATAATCAATTATCATGATATGTCTTATAACCGCTGTTCGACTCGCTGTACTAAAACATTGACATTAGTTTTCCAGAAAGATTTTCAGATCCATAGAAAACTGGCTGTACGACTGCCCTAAACCAGTACATAAAAAGGATAATCGGGTCATGGCCTAAAGGTCATGCCCACACACCCGAAGAAAGGTGCAGTAAAATATGGGCCTCTGAATTTCATATCTTGTGCAGTTTATCTCTATCTCTATAAAGGAAGGCGATCAGATTATGATCGCAGCAGTCCTTTCATCTTTCTCGTCATCGAAATCCGCAACCAGGACCTCGGTGGTCAGTACCATGCCTGCGATGGATGCGGCGTTCTGCAACCCATTGCGTACGACCTTTGTGGGATCGATCACACCAGCCTCAAAGAGGTCCTCGAATACATCGGTCTTGGCGTTATATCCGAAGTTCGGATTTGCTTCTGTGCGTACACGGGCAACGATCTCAGCACCTTCTCTGCCTGCGTTGATGGCTATCTGACGCATTGGCTCTTCAAGTGACCTTTTAACGATCGTGGCACCGATCTGCTGGTCGCCGTTGAGTTTTAGTCCATCCAGTACGGATGTTGCATGGAACAGCGTAACGCCGCCACCTGCAACGACTCCCTCTTCCACTGCTGCCTTTGTAGCGTTCAGAGCATCATCGATCCTCATCTTCTTTTCTTTTAGTTCGGTTTCAGTGGCTGCACCCACTTTAATAACTGCGACGCCACCGCCAAGCTTTGCCAGACGCCTCTTGAGTTCCTTCTTTTTGTACTCCGAATCTGTAAGCTTGATCTGTGAATCAATAAGTCTCATTCTTTGTTCGATTGCAGCCTTGTTACCCTTGCCTTCTACGATAGTAGTCTTGTTCTTGTCCACTGTGACTTTTCTTGCATGGCCCAGCATCTCACTGGTAAAGTCTTCAAGTTTCATGCCCTTGTCTTCACTGATGGCCATACCGCCGGTGAGCACAGCTATGTCCTCAAGCATGTCCTTCTGATCATCACCGAAGCCCGGAGCCTTCACGGCACAGACCTTTAAAGCACCACGCATGATGTTCAGTATAATGCCTGCCTGGGCATCACCTTCGACATCTTTTGCCACTATCAGCAAAGATCTGCCTTCCTTTGCAACTTTTTCCAGCACAGGGATGACCTGGTTCATTGTGCTTATGGTTCTGTCCGTGATGAGGATATATGGCTCATCGAACTCGCATGTCAGTTTCTCATGGTCGGTAGCCATATAAGGGGATACAAAACCCCGCTCGAACTGCATACCTTCCACGACTTCAAGGCTGGTTTCCATGGTCTTGGAGTCTTCTACGGTGATCACGCCGTTGTATCCCACCTTTTCCATGGCTCCTGCGATCAGACTACCAATCTCTTCATCATTGTTGGCCGATATTGTGGCAACCTGGACGATCTTGGCTTTGTCCTTTACATCCTGGCTTTGTTCTTTGATGTGTTTTACTACTGCTTCTGTTGCCTTTTCTATACCTTTCTTGACCTCTATGGGGTTGGCACCTGCAGTGATGTTCCTTATACCTTCGGTGATAAGGGACTGAGCAAGCAGGGTTGCAGTGGTGGTACCGTCGCCTGTGGTGTCCTGGGTCTTGGAAGCCACCTCTTTCACAAGTTTTGCACCTATATTCTCAAACTTGTCTTTCAATTCGATCTCTTTTGCAATGGTAACGCCATCATTTGTTACCACCGGGCTGGTAGCTTTGTCTAGTACGACGTTGCGTCCCTTTGGACCTAATGTGATCTTCACTGTATTAGCTACCTTGTCCACACCATTCAATAATGATCTACGTGCGTTCTCATGGAATGTGATCTGTTTGGAAGTCATTTATACACCTCGTTCATCCATCTTTCATCTATTATTTTCTCTTACTTCGTAATGCCTATTTTTCTATTACTGCAAGCAGATCCTTTAAGTCGACGAATACGTGCAACTCGCCATCTATGTCCATTTCATCGCTCTTGTAACCACCATATATCACGTGGTCCCCTTTTTTCACAGGCAGTTCACGCCCATCCTCAAACGTGCCTACAGCAACAATAACGCCTTCTTTCTTCTCTTCTTTGGCTGACTCCGGCAGGTATATGCCGCTATCGGTCTTTTCGGCCTGTTTGACCACTTTTATTAATACTCTCTCTCCAATCGGTTTGATGATCATTGCTGATATCCTCCAAATGAAAGTATGC
>NZ_JBFYLB010000095.1:0-4481 GCF_041305605.1 Methanomethylovorans sp. | reverse complement strand
TTCCTCTGCACATCAGTACACAGGTCACTGTCCACAACACGGCCGGAGTACACTTCCTGGAACAACTGGGAGTTTCCCGTGTCATTCTTTCCCGGGAGCTTACAACAGACGAACTGAAGCGCATAATAGACAATACTGACATAAGTGCTGAGATATTTGTACATGGTGCTTTATGCTATTCTTATTCCGGCAGATGTCTATTCAGTAGTTTTATCATCGATCGCAGTGCTAACAGGGGTGCATGTGCCCAGCCCTGCCGCAGGCGTTACAGAGTGTTCGTTGACGGAAGGGATGTCAGCAACCTGATGGATGGCGCATATCCGATCAGCTGTGCTGAACTGTGTACTCTTGGCGGTATCAGGGAAATAATAGATACCGGTGTGAAGAGTCTGAAGATCGAAGGCAGGATGAAAAAGCCTGAATATGTCACAGCCAGTTCCAGAGCCTATAAGAGAGCTGTTGAAAAAGTGTGTGCCAGCGGGAATAACCTTGAAGGATCCGAACTGTCCTCCATGAAGACAGAACTTGCGAAATTGTTCTACCGGGGTTTCACTGATGGTTTTGTACTTGGAGCTCATGATGTGACACATGCAAAATACAGCTCTAATTATGGTGTTTTTCTTGGAAAAGTAAAAGAGATAAGATACGGAGAACACAGTGCCGGTATCAAGCTGCTTCTGGAAGACCATGTGCATGTGAATGACGGTGTGAGCATCAATACCAATACTAAAATGCTCGGTTCGAAGATCACTGCTATTGAGCTTCTTAACCGGAATAAAGTAGAAAAGGCGGAAAAAGGTACTACAGTTATACTGCAGATCAGCGCAAAAACAGCAAAAGCTGTGCGCAGTGGCGATGAGGTCTATCTTTCAACAGATACTGAACTGTTGGATGATCTGCAGAAGCTGGAAATGATCAAACTGCCGGTGGATATTCACATTAAAGCGTTCAAGGGCCAGCAGCTTTCAATAAAGGTTACTGAGAACAGATGCAGTGTTGAAAATATAGATGAATATCTGGTACAGGAAGCCAGAAGTGCACCCACGACAAGGGAGCAAATAATAAAGGCAATAGATAAACTTGGGGATACTCCGTATCATGCTGGTTCTATAGTAGTGGATGCTGATGACGGAATATTCATACCCGTAGGCGTACTTACCTCTGCCAGGCGTAATGCATTGGAAAAACTCAGGCAGAATGTGCTGCAAAGTTACAAAAGAATCCCTAATTCGCTCAAGAGATCTGATCTAATTTCCTGCAAGCATCCTCTCTCTGCAGAATCCACAGTACAGAGTTCCATTTCCCGGTCCAGGGAACAAAAGAACGGAAAGCCTTTACTAAGTGTGGAAGTATGTGATGTTGCATCTTTGTTCCTGGCTGCGAGAAACGGTGCTGATATAGTATACTTACCATTACATTGTTTTGAGGAGCTGTCCCGTGAAAATAATCATGAAGCATTGCATGAGATCAATACAAAAGGCATTGAAGTAGTGTTCATTACACCTCAGATTGCCCATGACCATGAACTGGAAACGCTCATACCCTTTTTTGCAGCTGTAAAGAACGCCGGATATAAGGTTGCCTGCTCCAATCTTGGAGCTGTCCGGCATGCTATGGAACTCAATATACCTTTTGTAGCCCAGAAAGAGTTCAATATATTTAATTCACATACTGCCTCACGTTTCTATTCATGTGGAGCTTATCGTATTACTCTTTCCAGCGAACTCAACCTTGAAGAGATAGAAAATGTTTGTAAGGCATTGGGAAGCTGCAAGCACCAAGGACAGGTAGAGGTATTGATACATGGAAGGGAACTTATGCTCATTACCAATAATGATCTGCTTGGGCCGGTGGCATCCAGGAACCTCCTTAATGAGGATAGCGAGGCATATCTGGAAGATCAGCAAGGTAACATATTCCCGATAAAAAGAATCGGGGGACACAGGACCCTTATATATGATCAAAAGGTGTTGAACATGGCAGAACATGCGGAACAGCTTCTTTCATCGGGTGTGCATATTTTGAGGCTGGACCTGTCACTGTACAATGGTAAAGCCATAAGGGATATCACCAGGAACTACAGGCTGGCATTGGATAAAAAAAGGGTAAAGTCCATAGTGTATAAAGGGGAAAACGTATCTACAGGTCATTTTTTCAAGGGTGTATGACCACTTCTTTTCATTTCGTTACCAGAAGTGGTTTTTGTTTTTTAGAAGGTTGTCGTACGACCCCTTTTGAAATTATAATGGTGTTATAATTTTTGATTTTTCATTAAATTAAGCTCAATTTATGTTATATAGAGTAAGTAGTATCTAAAAGAATAACGATTGAGAGCTTTTCTCGATCTACAGACACGCGGGTTGGAAACTGGGGAGTTTCTCACGAAGCGAGTGGAGCTTATGAAAATGGTATCTTTATGTAAGAGATCCCATTTTTGCAAGAGAAGAGATACGTAAGGAAGATCGAATGATCCGGGTGGAAAAGCAAGACCTCTGTGGTGGACAGATAAGAAGAAGGACGGACCCGTTCCGTCTTTTTGTCTTTCTGATGAAAAGTGATTAAAAGACCACTATGATCTTTCTGAGGAGGTATTAATAAATGGGATTCTTGAAGAGATGTCCGGAGTGCCATACCAAATTCCAGGCCGATGAAAAGGACGTACAGGTCTGCAAAGTGTGTGGATACTGGACAAAAAAAGGTACGGTAAGAATTGAATCAATAATGTTATACGAGTGAGGGGAAAAAATGAGTGGAATTTTGAAGAAAATATGCAACAATTGCAAGGGCAAACTGAAAAAACAAACACTTGGATTGAACGTTCTATACTATTGCCCACACTGTGGCATCATGACCACTGCAAATATAATTTGAAATAACTAACAGGTGATATTAGTATCACTTAATTTCCTATTTTTAGATCATTGATTTTTCTATAATACAGATGCTGTGATATCTATTTAGATCATTTTCAGACACTTTCAAAGCTACACAGAAAACTGATAGCAAACATTTATACTGGTCCGAGAACATAAATTGTAAGTGAAGGTAGATGCAGCATAGAGCACGTAAGCACCAGCATTTTTCGTTTTTAAATCGCTCAAAGATGTTTATGTGTTTGCAAAGGAGGATCATTATATGAGACGTTCATTGCTTGAGGTTATATTCATGTCAGAGAAACGGAAGAACCTTCTGTTTCTTCTCAGGAATGGACCCCGGAGAATGGAAGAGATACTCGAGGTTCTGAATGTCAGCCGGCATGCACTGCTGCCCCAGATCAAAATACTATCCGAGAACGGCCTCGTTTTAAAAGAGAAAGATATTTGCAGACTCTCGGAAATAGGAGAGATCATAGTTGAGGATATGGTACCGCTGGTAGGCACTTTAACAGTACTTGAGCATAACTATGATTACTGGACAGAACATGAACTTAGTTCCATCCCCCTTCATCTTCTCAAAAGGATAAGGGAACTGGGATGTTGTAAAGTGATCGAACCTGATCTAAACAATATGTTCGAGCTTAACAAAGATATGGTTGAACAGGCACTTGAATCAAAATTTGTTCTCGGAGCTACGGCTTTCCTGCATCCGTCCTATCCTTCCCTGCTGCTGGACCTTGTCATGAATAAGGTCTGTGTTTCCATTATCATGACTGAAGATTCACTGGAAAAACATAAAGTCGATTATGGATCCGAACTAAAAATGTTCCTTGAGAGTGGTAATGGAAAACTTTACGTATATCCTGAAAATATGGAGTTTGCATCACTTTTCATCGCGGAAAAGTTCATAATGATGTGTCTTTTTGACAAAAAAGGCAGATATGATCGCAAAGATCTCGTATTCTGCAATGCTGATGCGGTGCATTGGGGTAAGGAACTATTCGAGTATTACCTCTTGAGATCAGATCCTATCAAAGAAATTTAGATCACACATTCAGAACGATAACTTACGTTGCCTCACATAAAGGTATCTCGAATATGAAGTTCGATCCTTTTCCCGATTCACTTTCCACCCACACTCTGCCTCCATGTATTTCAACAAATTTTTTTACCAGCACAAGCCCCAGACCACTACCCTGATACTTGCGACTGTAGGTTGAATCAAGTTGTGTGAAAGCAGAGAATAGTTTTTTCTGGTCCTCAGTATTTATGCCTATGCCTGTGTCCCTTACTTCCACATGCAACCTATTTGATCTTGCAGAAGCAGAAATATATACTGATCCTTGTTCTGACGTGAATTTAATAGCATTACTTACCAGATTGTACAAAATTTGCTTTAATTTCAGTTTGTCCGCGTAAATATCAGTAAGATCAGCTTCTACCTCAAAGTTCAGTGTAATGGACTTTGAAATGGCGAAATTGGCTAAATTATTCCTTATATCAGTAAAAACTTCGTTTATGGTGAACTTCTCATAGGATATTTGCATTTTTCCGGAGTCCACTTTTGACAAGTCGAGTATATCATTGATAAGAGTAAGAAGATGA
>NZ_JBFYLB010000094.1:0-2890 GCF_041305605.1 Methanomethylovorans sp. | reverse complement strand
GCTTCCACTATTCCCTGGAAGGTGTCTGGTCCGCCACAATATACATCCACATCTTTTTGCAGGTAATGTTCTACTATGAAAGATTGCATGAATTTGCCTCCTTTTGATAAACAGGACTGTGAAAAGAGAATCCCATTTCCATATTTGTAGAAAGGAGATGATTTGATAAAAAGGTGACGATTTAACTTTTTTTGCAAAAAAAAGCCCAAAATGAACCTAGATTTAGGAAATAAAGCAAGTTTGCTGTATTAGAAATTTATAAGCAATAAAAACAATATCATGAGAAGTGATAGAATTAACAGTAATTTGAAGATTAATAAAAAAAGAACAAGTTAGATTTGTCAGCTTTTTATTAGTAGAATGAACCAAAAATGGAATAAAGGAAATGAACATATTCTTTTATTCCAGATTCAAAGCTTTGAGTATCATGTGATATTCACTGATAGGCATCCTGGAGTAAAAAGCTCTTTTTATTACTTCGCTCAGAGAAGGATGGATATCCATAGAGTACATTATAGGAGCAGCACTCTGATCAGAAGTGTACATAACAGGAATTATCTCATGGATCAGTATTGAAGCATGGGGGCCTATAATATGGGCTCCGAGTACCTTGTCAGTTTCCGTCTCAAGGATAACTTTCACAAATTCATCTTCAAGGTCCATAGCAAGGCCTTTGCCTGTATCTTGGAACCTATAAAAACCGATGACGATATTGTCTTCTTCGTATTGGGCTACAGCTTCTTTTTCTGACATACCCACACTAGCGATCTCAGGTTCTGAGAAAACAGCACCCGGAACCGCATGGAAATCCACAGTTGCCTTGCGACCCAGAACGGCATTGTAGTAGACTATGGTGGATTCATGATTTGCCACATGTTTAAAGAGATGCTTACCTGTAGCATCACCTATGACCCAGATATTCTTCTGGGAACTTTCAAGATGCTCATCAACTTTGATCCAACCCAGTTTGTCTATCTCAATACCTGCTTTTTCAGGTTTTAGAAGATCTGAATTGGATTCTCTGCCTGTAGCAACGAGAATGTCCGATGATACAATCTGCATCTCTTCACCGGTTTCTCTGTGCTTCAGGAGGACTTGCTTACCTTCCGGAATTTGTTTTACTTCTAATACTTCATGATTTGTGATAATCTCCATGCGTTCTGACATCATACGCTTTGCAAGCACTGAGATCTCGGGTTCTGCCTGGGGAAGAAAATGGGGGTTACGACCAATGATAGTAACTTTAGAACCCATTGCTGAGAAGAAGTGGCCGTACTCTGCTGCAATATAACCACCGCCTATAATAGTCAGGCTTTTTGGCAGTTCAGAAATATGAAGCACATCATCGCTTGTGAGATAACCTACATCATCAAGTCCTTTAACAGATGGGATAGCTGGCCTTGAACCTGTACATAAGAAGATCATCTTTCCTTTGAGAATTTCTTCTCCTGCTTTTAGAGTGTATGGCTCAATGAACTCCGCAGTGGCTTTGTAATAATCGATGCGTGGGTTAGCCTGCAGATTGTCTTCAATGGATTGTATGTCAGAAGATATCTTGCTGCGCATGCGCTCCATTATCTTGCTGAAATCAATACTTTTGATCTGAACGTCAATCCCGAAATGTTGAGCTTTATGAATATCATTTACCAGTTCTGCGGGATATAACAGTATCTTCGAGGGTATACAACCTCTTGTAAGACAGATACCTCCCGGTTCATCCTTATCGATAACAGCAACGTTCATTTCTGGATTGGCATCCATTATGGATCCAATATAGTTCATTCCAGAGCCAGTACCAACAATTATCAGATCGTATTCTTTCACTCTGTCACCCCAATACATATAAAGCAGGATATATCAATTTGATTGAATCTTATCCATCTTTATAACTATTGGTCATGAGCTATAGAAAGAAAAATGAATCACATATTATTAAACGATATTACTTGAGAATTTAGTAGGAACCGGTAGTAAGTTATTGTTATTAGAATTAGTATTTAAATCATAGAGTGAGCATAGCAGCGATCCGAAGTTCCCAAAGGCTCGCGCACTTAAGTACAGTACGGAACGTGGACAGGCTTATCTTCTGTGTTCGGAATGGGTACAGGAGTTGCCCCGCCGCTATGGCCGCTATACTCTTACTCTGATGAAGGGGATGAGCCAAGGTCCGGATTCGAACCGGAATGGTATCGCTCTGCAGGCGATTGCGTAGCCGCTCCGCCACCTTGGCACCTAGCGGAGTTCTAACGTTGAGATAAGATATAAACCTTTCATTAGACCATGTACACTTAATACACATATCAGATATCGTCTGGAATTAGCAGGGCAGACTAGGCACGAGTGGTTAGTAGCCGCGGACTGAACATCTCGTTGCCTTGATGCTTACATCCCGACCCTATCAAACCGGTCTTCTACCGGAACTCTTAACGCAGTCTCTTTTTAGGTTAGATTTCGAGCTTAGATGCTTTCAGCTCTTATTCCTTAGCGCGTAGCTGCTCGGCAATGCCTTGTCAGACAACCGATCGACCAGTGGCGCCGTTGCTCGGTTCCTCTCGTACTAAAAGCAACTTACCCTCAGACTGCACACACCTCTAGTAGATAGTAACCGACCTGTCTCACGACGGTCTAAACCCAGCTCACGATCCCCTTTAATAGGCGAACAACCTCACCCTTGGCTGCTGCTGCACAGCCAGGATGGAAAGAACCGACATCGAGGTAGCAAGCCGCCGGGTCGATATGTGCTCTTGCCTGCTCGTCTTTCGGGCGGGTTTTCCATCGCCGGTGGATCCAGAGGTACTGCTCCGGGGCCTCGCGGACGAAAGCCTCGATCGCGGCGGTGTATTCCTGGGTGATCCAGTGCAGTTCATCGGGACGCCCGGCCCATTCGTTC
>NZ_JBFYLB010000093.1:0-11210 GCF_041305605.1 Methanomethylovorans sp. | reverse complement strand
ACTGGTATAAGGTCAGGCTCTACTTTTATTATTCCAGCAGAAGTGAGTTGACCCATCACACTATCGAAGGTCGATTTGATTTGCCCAGTACTGTTCATAAGTCTCTCGATTTCAATGTGCTTACTGGAATTTATTCTTTGCATTTCCGCTATCTGCTGTTGAAGTTGGGCGGTCTTTTCTTTTTCAGCTTCAAGTGCATCAGTAATTTTCCTGAACTCTTCGGTTTCAATACTCTTGAATTCGAGGTCTTCGGTAATGGAAAGGTACTGCATATAGTGCATATAGGAGTCTCTCAGGTCATTTAAATCAGGAATATGGTATGCTGCATCCAATCTGCTTGGTTTATGCCCCATCATCTGCTCGACCATTTCCTTCGGCATCTTCTCATTTTTCAGTGTATTACTGAAAAACTTCCTGACATTATGAGAACGTATATCGATACGTTGCTTTGTCTTTTTGAAACCTGCTTTGGCATAGACTGTGCGATACATGATATCGACGTCTCTTGGCTGCATTCGCCTTAACTCTTCATTAGCACGTCCTGTTTTGTCGATGGTATTGAGGACAGAATCCTTGAGGTCATCCTTTATGAATAGGTAGTCGTCATCGCTGTAGATACGATGTTTTGCCAGATACTTGTCATATCTCTTACCATGATACTTGGGTGGGTTATTACGAAGGTATAAATATTTCTTGACAGCATCACAGGCTTCTGGATTGAGGAAGGTCGTATACTTGAATCCAGTTTTGATGCGTTTAATTTTAAGGGTACAGGTATTGGTTTTTTCATCATATCCTTGTTTGAAGTGGCTCACACGCAGACTCGTAACTTCAGCACTTCCCATACCTGAAGATGCCTGACAGAGAACGATGGCTCGATTTCGTGGGCTGCAAGCCTGAATAAATGGTCTCAGCTCGGTTAGCTTGTCAGGAATATGCATATTTTCTTCAATGCCTTCAGGTGACTTTATTGCCTTATTCTCTATCGTGTTTTTGGGTAGCTCTATCATGTTATGTTTGAAAAATCCCATCACATCGTTCACATGTCCCTTCACGGTGTTAGGTGCGAGACCTTTGTCTTTCAAGTAGGTGGAAAACCCTCTCAATCTTTTCCATGCAATACGCTGTGAAGGAATTTTTGTATACTCGTCAGTAGCTTCGTTGATAAGTTGTTCAGGGGTAAGTCCAGTATATTCGGTGTACTTTGCCATTGAGAGAATGTATCTACGATGTGTGTTTTTCTTATCAGTGAATACCAAAGTTGAACGAAAAGTAGGGTCTTGTCTTAGCTCTGCCTGCTTCATTACCACACCTCTTTGAATAGTGACTATTATTATATTTACTATTATTATAATTTTGTGATATCACTATAGGTCAAATATACGCTTTGATATTCAGAAACATCAGCATCGTATGTATGCGGCAAGAACGCTGGAAAAATTGCTTTTCAATGAACTTTTGCTTGAGACACTTTCGGTTCAGGATGTCATAGAGTAGCATTTCTTGCAGGAAATGTGCAGCATGTAAATTATATTATAAAACATGGATTAAAATATCTTTTCAACTGGCTATCCATATTTGGATCCGGGTTATCAACTATCTTTTTTTGCTTAAAACGCAGAACAAAGCATTTAAATTGAATACTGCAATAGGTGAATATCTAACAATCATGCTTATGGAGACTTCCTATGCTAAAGGAGATCACAGGTCAATACAACGCAGGTGAGATCGAATCCAAGATCCACTTTTTCTGGGATGAGATCGATGCGTACTCAAAGGTACGCCAACGCAGGATAGGTGCAAAACGTTTCTTTTTCGTGGACGGTCCACCATATACCACCGGTCACATACATTTGGGTACTGCATGGAATAAGATAATCAAGGATTCCATATTGAGGTATCGTTCAATGAACAATTGCCATATACTTGACCGTGCAGGGTGGGACATGCATGGCCTTCCAATAGAAGTAAAAGTAGAAGGTGTCCTTGGTTTTACTTCCAAGAAGGATATCGAGAGGTATGGTGTCGGGAACTTCATCGAAAAATGTAAGGAATTTGCCTTATTACAGAAAGATGACATGACTCGCCAGTTCTATTCTCTGGGAGTATGGCTTAACTGGAAAGACCCATATATGACACTGCGGGACGAGTATATCGAAGCGGCCTGGTGGACATTGAAACAGGCACAGCAAAAGAACCTGCTTGAAGAAGGCAAACGTGTGGTCAACTGGTGTCCCAGATGTGAGACTGCAATAGCAGATTCTGAAGTTGAATATGAGGAACGTGTAGATCCTTCTATCTATGTGAAGTTCAGGGTAAAGGGTGAACCCGATACATCGATCGTTATCTGGACCACAACTCCATGGACCATACCATCCAACATTGCAGTGGCAGTACATCCGTCATTCGAGTATTCCAGAGTAAAAGCTGTTACATCTGCCGGTGAGAGTGAGGTCCTGATAATGGCCTCTGCACTGGTCAAAGATGTGCTCAAGAAAGGCAGGTATGCTGATTTTGAAATACTGGATACCATGCTGGGTGAAGATCTTACGACACTGGAATATGAGCATCCTCTTGCAGACCAGATCCCAAAACAGGCACGTTTTAAGCATAATGTGTATCTTGCAGACTTCGTAACTGCAGAGAACACCGGTTGTGTTCATATAGCCCCCGGACATGGTATGGATGACTTTGAAGTGGGTATAAAACACGGGCTTCCCATTTTCTGTCCGGTTGGACCAGATGGCCGGTATACGGAAGAAGCTGGTGAATATACCGATATGCATATCAGGGAAGCTAACAAAGTGGTTGTGGAAAACCTCAAGGAAAGAGGGCTGCTGCTTGCAGAAGGTACTATTTCTCACCGCTATGGGCACTGCTGGAGATGTAAGACACCGATCATTTATCTTGCTACTCGCCAGTGGTTCCTGAAGATATC
The DNA here is from genome assembly GCF_041305605.1 of Methanomethylovorans sp. Taxonomy (GTDB): domain Archaea; phylum Halobacteriota; class Methanosarcinia; order Methanosarcinales; family Methanosarcinaceae; genus Methanomethylovorans. The sequence goes on along the minus strand of NZ_JBFYLB010000093.1, from coordinate 8,272 downwards.
GGAATTAAAGGAACAGATGCTCTCAGAGATAGACAAAGTTGTCTGGTATCCTGAATGGGCTGGTTCAGCACGTTTCAGGGGCTGGGTGGAAGGTGCCAGAGACTGGTGTATCTCAAGGCAGCGTTACTGGGGCATACCTATCCCTGTCTGGCGCTGTACAGAGTGTGAACGGATAGATGTCATAGGCACCAAACAGGAACTTCTTGAAAGGTCAGGTCTGAAGGAAGGAATAGAACTTCACAGGCCCTATGTGGACTCTGTTACCCTGCAGTGCGAATGTGGCGGAAAGATGCGCCGTGTGGAAGACGTATTTGATGTGTGGTTCGACTCGGCAGTTGCTTCATGGGCCACATTGAACTTCCCTCAGAAAAAAGAAGACCTTGAAAAGTGGTGGCCTGCAGATTTCATTACCGAAGGGCATGACCAGACCAGGGGATGGTTCTATTCACAATTGGGTGCCAGTATGGTGGCTTTTGGCAGGGCACCTTATAAAAGTGTGCTAATGCACGGATTCACCCTTGACGTAGAAGGCAAGAAAATGTCCAAAAGCCTGGGCAATATAGTCCAGCCTTCCGAGGTTATTGATAAGTTCGGTGCAGACACCCTGCGTGCTTACGTGTTATCATCCAGTGCACCCTGGGAAGATCTGAAGTTCAGCAACGATGAGATCGCAAATATCCACAGGACTATTAACATCCTGTGGAATGTCTATCGTTTCCCGTTGCCCTACATGGCGCTGGATGCCTTTGATCCTTCGAATGTGTCACTGGAATCGGTGAAGCCTCACATGCGCAGTGAGGATAAATGGATCCTTTCCAGGATGCAGTCCGTAATAAAAGCAGTGAATTCCGCCATGGAAACATGTATGCTCCAGAAGGCCATCAGGACCATCAATGACTTTGTCCTTGAGGACCTTTCCCGCTGGTATATCCAGCTCATAAGGCCAAGGACATGGGTAGAGGCCGATGACCCGGATAAGATAGCCGTATACAGAGTACTATATGAGGTTTTCACGACCACTACAAAGGTCATAGCTCCATTCATGCCTCATCTTGCCGAGGAAATGTACCAGAACCTGGTACGCAACGTCTACAATGACGCACCGGAATCGGTCCACATGAACGATTGGCCTGTGCCTGACGAATCCCTTATAGATGTGGACCTTGAGCAGCATATGAAGCTTGCACGCTCTATTGTGGAGGCAGCTTCCAATGCTCGCCAGAAGGTCGGGCGTAAGCTGAGGTGGCCTGTGGGCAGGATCGTGGTCACTCCCCAGGATGAGACCGCAACGTCTGCTGTCAAGAACCTGAAAGAAGTGCTGATGGACCAGACAAACTCCAAGGATATTGTGCTTACTGAGGTTGGTGCATCCTGGGATGAACTTGGTTTCAGTGCTATACCCAACCCCGGAGCAATCGGACCGATTTTCAAGGGTGATGCGGGGAAGGTAATAGCTGCCCTAAAACAGGTTGATACCGTAGCATTGAAGAAAAAACTTGCCTGCTCTGAGGGTTATGAGCTACAGCTTGCTGACGGCAGTGTTGTGGCGATAACTCCCGATATGGTCAACTTCCAGGAAACACTGCCTGAACTGGTGGCAAGTGCTTCATCATCTGCAGGCATTGTATATGTGGACGCGAAGCTTACAAGGGAACTGGAAGCAGAAGGTTATTCCAGAGAGGTCATTCGCAGGGTTCAGGATATGAGGAAGGAAATGGACCTTGCAGTGGAAGAGAACATTAAGGTCATTATCTGTATCGATGATGAGCGGGTGGTAGACCTGGTGCTTGATCTGGAACAGTTGATAGCCAGTGAGGTACGTGCAGACCTGCAGATCATAGGCTTTGATGTAGAGGCATATGGAGACCTTGTCAAGGACTGGGATGTGGAAGGAATATCAATGCACATCGGAATATCCAGAAGCTGATGTATCCGGGGAATACTATGGACTTTACAGTCTGGGAACCCGTATATAAGGAGATACTTCAGGACTTTGGCTTTAGCAGGGAAGAGGATGAGCGGGCAGCTCTCCTTCTCTCACAGTTACTGGAACAACTGGTCTCACCGGGAAAAGATGCTCTAAAGAAAGTAATATCCGGAAAGGAAGTCCTTGTTTGTGGCAATGCTCCTACTCTTGCTGCAGATCTTGAAAGGTTAGATCTTGAAAGATATGTGATAATTGCAGCAGACGGTGCAACAGCTGTCGTAATGGATGCCGGCAGGATGCCGGATGTTATCGTTACGGATCTGGACGGAGACGTGGAGCGTGAGATCGAGGCTTCAGATCATGGTTCTCTTGTAGTTGTCCATGCCCATGGGGACAACATGGGCAGACTTCTCAAGTATGTTCCACGGTTTCAGAACATTATCGGTTCCACTCAAGCTGTTCCTCTGGAAAACATTTTTAACTTCGGTGGTTTTACTGATGGGGATCGGGCTGTGTATGTGGCCTATGAGTTTGGTGCAGGAACTATAAAACTTGCAGGTTTCTTTTTTGATGACCCTGTGGTATCCCCATTCAAAAAGAAAAAATTGAAATGGGCCCGCAGGCTTATTTCTTCTTTAGGGGTCAAGTTCTGAGCAAGCCGTTCCATGATGACGATTTTCATGAGAACTTATTTATATTTTGTTCAGCAATTAGGAATAAGGTTCCATGGATACACTGGTCATTTGTATAGACAGGGATAATGATCTTGGCGAAAAGGCAAAGATCTTAAGCCCTATAATAGGAAGAGAGGAAAATATCAAAGCAGCCGTTGCTTTGTCTATAGCGGATCCCGAAGATTCGGATTCCAATACCATTTTCGGTGGTGTGAAAGTACTGGATGAGCTGCGTGCAAAAGGAATGGAAGCTGAACTCATAACGTTTGCAGGTGATAAGAGAGTCGGTATCACTTCTGATCAGAAGATCTCCCAGCAGCTTGATGATGTCCTTGCTAAATACCATGCTTCTAATGCCGTCTTCATTTCAGATGGAGCTGAGGATGAAACTTTACTCCCCATAGTTCAGTCAAGGGTCAAGATCAATTCAGTTAAGCGTATTGTGATCATGCAAAGCTCAAACCTTGAAAGTACTTACTATATCCTGAAACATGCTTTTAACGATCCGAAGATATCTCAGACGTTTTTTGTACCACTCGGACTTGCATCTCTTATATATTCTATCTTCCTATTGGCGAATTATCCTGAAGGAGCTATCATAGGTATTCTTGCTGCGGTTGGCCTGTATATGCTGTACCGTGGTTTTGGTGATACTGTCACGATTATATGGAACAAGATAAAAGATGCATTCCATACGGGCAGACTGATTGCTGTAACTCATACTGCAGCGTTGCTGATAATTTTTGTTTCTTTTGTGCAGGGATTCGTACGCTTATGGCAATATTATACTCATGGAGGGATATGGTATCATGGATTGGTTCCGCTGGCTACTGTGTTCATACACAGTTCAATCTGGTGGCTGGTATTAGCTGCGGTCATAATCAATTTCGGTCGTATGATGGATAAATACTTGCATGGGCAATTCAGTTTTAGGCAGATCTCGCCTTCTTTCTATGCATTTTCCATGGGACTGCTGTTTTGGGGAGCAACTACGTATATACTTGCGTTCAATCCTGCTATTGAAGGTGCACAGCTTTCTCTTGTAACAGGACTTCAGTATTTCATTTATTCCATAGTTTTGGCTATCATTATAACTCTTGCAGGTATCAGGATAGCTGCCAGCCCTGTTAAGGAGTGAATTGATGACTATAAGCACATTGGATCAAGAATGCATGACCAATGTAGATTTTTCCTTTGCTGTCATAGGTGGTGTGGGCTTTTCTCACCTTGATGGCCAGTCACAGATCAAAGTAAAAACCGACTATGGTACTGTAGAGGCTTCCATTGTGAAAATGGGAGGCAGTAATTTATTGTTCATACCAAGACATGCAGGGGATATTGGTCATGTCCCGCCTCATAAGATCAATTACCGTGCCATTATAATGGCAATAAGGCAATTAGGGATCTCACGGGTGATATCTATTAACTCTGTGGGTACGATGCATAGTCATTCCATTGGAAACATAGTACTTCCTTATGACTTTGTGGACTTTACGCATAAGCGTCTATCCACTTTCTTCGAAAATAAGACCGTACATGCAGACATGTCAGAACCTTACTGTCCCCAGCTTCGTTCCATTATAAGGTCGATCCTTAAAGAAAAAGGGGTTGAAGCAGCTGATGTGATATATGCCTGTACTGAAGGCCCCAGGTTCGAGACAAAGGCTGAGATCCGCATGTTGAGTAATTTTGCTGATGTTGTGGGTATGACCGGTGTGCCTGAAGTAGTACTTGCCAAAGAGATGCAGCTATGTTATGCATCTCTATGTATGGTAACGAATATGGCTTGTGGCATTGAAGGGGCCAGGCCAACGGCAACTGAGGTATTGGATATACTTGTCTCCAGAAAGGAATTTATTTTTGAGCTGCTGCATTCCATTGCAGCACGTATGCCCACAAAAAGGGAATGTCTGTGTAATAATGCAATAGAAGATGGAATTATTTGATAAAACTTCTTCATGCAATATCCTTGGATGTGTCGATCTGGATGCCATCGCAGATCTTGAACTTGATGACCTCGGCAGTTGGCAGCATACCCCTCATTTTAGGAATGGCAAGTTTGTTCACTATCTTATCGGCTCCTCTGTCAAGGGATATCTCAAAGATGACATCTGCAGAATTAAGTATCTCGTTCTCCAGATGTTCGGGATGGCTCCCTTTTAAACCATAGAGATATGTAAGAGCACCTGTCTCCTTGCTAACCTCGTATATGATGTTCATTATCCTTCGGAGTAGTCCCGGATTCACATGCAGGTTCATGAAAAATGAGAAGTTGTCAAAAATAAGGTTGATCTCTCCTCCTTGATCATCGTTCCTTATGTTCTTTAAGTTATACTCCACGAACTCAAGCAGCTTAGTGTCTGCATAGTCATTCCCTACGTTGTCTACCATTTCACCCGAAGGTGTAAGGTAATACTCACTATAAACATCGATAAAAATTATGTTCTTTATATCAAAGTTAAGGTTCAGTATGTCCCTTAGTACAAATTTAGGTCTGCGACAAGTGGTGAAATAATATGTTTTTCTTGATTGGGTGAATTGGTAGAGGAATATTTCTGCCATGCCGGAAGGGTCAGCTGAAACATATGTCATTGATCCACAAGGCAGTCCTCCTCCTATGTTCCTGTCCAAGACTGAAATACCTGTGCTTGATATGCTGGGACCTGCAGTCTTCTCAGTAACTGGCTTATTTCCCTGGGGTATGCTTTCCCGGATAGTATCATAAAGATTGTGTGCATCGTTTTCGGTAGAAGATGCTTGTTCTTCACTATCTGTTTGCTGCATTCCGGCAGACTTGAACGGTCCTAACATGACACTTTCCCCTCTTTACGTAAGATATATCTATACCGATTTATTATATATTTTATCTATATATATTGGCTGCAAATACATATAATGTTTTCCAGGCAATGGGAACAAGCATACATTACTTATACCTTCTCTCCAATTCAGCTGCATAATGAGCTTATGGATCCTCATAAACCCCGAAAATACTAAATTATTTGTAATGGTCATTAAGGGTGGCAGGAAATTACCACTTTTCACGGGAGAAGTGATCCTTAATAAGACACCAGCCGGTGCAAGGCCACACAAGTTTAGGGTACTGAGGGATGGCAAGGAAGAATACCTGACGCCTGCCGAGTTCATAGACCTGCTGCGCATGGCCGATCGCATCATGATCGCACAAGGTGGGAATGAAGCCACTACTGCAGCTTTTATAGAAATGCTGAAAGGTTTCCAGCTGGAAGGAGAGTTTGTTAATGCCTGTCGTTTTTGCCTGCTTAAGCGCAGATTCAATTTCCTGAACAGGCGGTCAATACGATATCATTCTGAGAAGATATGTGAAGAATGTGCCAAAGAAGAGCTTTCCAGGGTCCTTAATGCTCCTCATTGCCATTATAGCGATGAAGCGAAACAGCGCATTGAAGAGATGCTTTTGCAAACAAAGGATTTCGATCGAACGGTGGGTGCATTAGACCCTGAAGGTCTTGACCAGGAACTGACCAGGTTCGATACAGTACAGGCTTCCCTTGATGCCAGAACTATGAAGGTGGCAGATCTTCCCATATCAAAAAGTTTTAAAGATGTTCTGTTAAAAAAATCCGAGGAACTGCTTCCAGTACAGACAATTGCAGTGGATTCGGGCCTATTCGAAGGAAAACATCAGCTTGTCACTTCAGTAACAGCTACAGGGAAGACATTGATCGGGGAGCTTGCAGGTATAGAGAACATACTGCGCAAAAAAGGGAAAATGCTTTATCTGGTGCCTCTGGTGGCCCTTGCAAATCAGAAGTATGACCAGTTCACGGACAAGTATGGGTCGTTGGGTATTACAACTTCTATACGGATAGGAAGTGCCCGCATCCGTACCTCCTCTACGCTCAGGATGCGCAGAACTCTTGATTCTGACATAATCGTAGGAACTTATGAAGGCATTGATTTTATACTGAGGTCAGGTGATACTGACCTTCTCGGTAAGATAGGCACAGTGGTCATAGACGAAGTGCACATGCTGGAAGACAATGAGCGCGGGCACAGGGTCGACGGTGTCATAGGCAGGCTGAAATACGTTGCTCCGGCTGCCCAGTTCATATACCTTTCTGCCACCGTTGCCGAACCACTTGCACTGGCACAAAAACTGAATGCGACATTGGTAGAATATGAATACCGGCCAGTCCCCATTGAACGTCATCTTATTTTCTGCGAGGAACATGACAAGCTCAAGCTTATGACCCGATTGGTAAGGGAGGAGTTTGCCAGAACATCCACAAAAGGGCATAAAGGCCAAACTATCATTTTCACTAATTCCAGACGCAATTGTCACAGCATATCGGAAGCATTGCCTATGGTATCTGCGCCTTATCATGCAGGCCTTACACAATCTGTGCGTAAATCCGTAGAAGAGCGTTTTCTTAAAGGGAAGCTGCCAGTAGTGGTAACAACTGCTGCCCTTGCAGCAGGAGTGGATTTCCCTGCATCGCAGGTGATATTTGAATCCCTTGCCATGGGGATCGAATGGGTCACAATACAGGAATTCATGCAGATGCTGGGACGTGCCGGACGTCCGGATTATCATGACAGGGGTATTGTAGTATTGCTGGCAACCCCAAATAAGCGGTATTCCAGTGAACAGACGGAGACCGAAGATGCTGTTGCGATAAAATTGCTCAAGGGTAATATGCTGCCATCTTCATTAGATTATGATGAAGATGAACAAATGGAAGAGATACTGGCATCAGCAGCTGTGACTTCTTCAAAAAAGGATCTTAAAGCTATCCACAAGCGTATGCTGGGCACATTTGAGTTTGAAAAGCTTGTTTCCAGGCTGATGCATTATAAGTTCCTTGAACTGAGGGAGGGAATAATTTCCCTTACACCATTCGGCCAGATAGCCGCCGGTCATTTCCTGTCAGTGTCCTCGGCTTTCCTTATACGGGATGCTGTGCTTAAGGGCAAGCATCCACTCGAGATCATTACGAACCTGGAGTTCTTTAATTCCGTTTATTTCAAGTACGCAGCACAGATCTCCACGGCGTTGGACATCAATATTCCTTCGCGTGTATTTCAGGGTGCTTCTCTTGACATCATATTTGAGGGAGATAATATAACCCAGCTTGATCAGAACATACAGGACCAGCTCTTTGAATTTGCAGCAGCTTTCCTTACCTGTAAATGCAAGGATTCTCCATATTGCGGATGTGCAGAGAGGCGTTTTTCTGCAAAGATCGTGGAAATCCGCATGGAAGGCTATGATCCCGCGGGTATTGTACGCAAACTGGAAGACCTGTACGGCGTGACAGCCTATCCGGGTGATGTATTAGGCTATCTTGACAACGTAGTACGCAATCTGGATGCCGTAGAAAAGGTCGCAAAGGTTTATTCTAAAAAAGATATAGTCCGTGCTGCTTGGGAAATGAAACAGCAGGTTGAGGGCTAGCTTCACTTTAGATCAGATGCAAATGAAGCAGCAGGGCGAGGAATATTAGTACAATTCCTGTGAAAAGCCTGATCTCTACACGCTTGTTTTCCTTGAGTTCTGTAATGGTTTGCGGTTTCATGCCATAGCCAAGTAATATTCCCAGGATGATGATGGGAAAGATCACTCCTAAATTATAGATCGCAAGGTAGAAAGTTCCAAGGGTAAGATCAGTTCTGCCTACCAGCATATCCA
>NZ_JBFYLB010000092.1:0-3813 GCF_041305605.1 Methanomethylovorans sp. | reverse complement strand
AGCTTCTTTGTAATTCCCGGAGCAATTGCCTTATATGCACCATCCTTCCGGACCTTTTCAAGCCGCAAAGTTAAGCCGGGCTCTTTTTCAGCATACTCTGAGCGCAATTCGCTTTCCAGCCGGGAAACGATCAATTCCATCTGCGGCAAGCTATCCGCAGGATAAGCCAGAATCGCCTGTGAATATCTGGGAATGGCATTGTGAGCCTTACCTCCATCGGCAGATATCAGCAGTATATTTAGATCCATCAGTTTATCAATAGCTGCAGCAAGCACCTTGTTAGCATTAGCCCTTTTTTCATTGATATCCACACCAGAGTGACCACCAACCATGCCCTCAGCAAGCAGTTTGCAGATACTGTAAGACTCCGGAACAGGAACACGGTCCACACCCATTTCAATGCGGGTAGTAACACCACCTGCACAGCCCACAATGAAAACGCCGTCTTCTTCAGAATCAAGGTTAAGGAAGACCTTCCCTGAAATGAAGTCGGGAGTCAAAGCATTGACGCCCTGCATTGAGGTTTCTTCATCTACAGTAAAGAGCAATTCCAGAAGAGGGTGGGCAATTGTTCTGTCCTGAGCAAGTTCAAGTGCCATGGCTAGAGCAATGCCATTGTCAGCACCCAGAGTAGTGCCATCGGCTCTCAGCCAGTCGCCATCATAGACCAGCTTAATAGGATCCCTACTAAAATCGTGAGTTGATGACTCGACCTTCTCACATACCATGTCCATGTGACCCTGAATGACCACTGTGGGGGATTTCTCGTAACCCACAGACGGAGGCACAGTTATCAGTACATTGTTCACACTGTCGAACTTGAAGCTAAGTCCATGGGACAGAGACCATTCCTTGAGCCAGTTAGCTATGTTCCCCTCATGTTTGGAACATCGCGGAATGCTATCTATCTGTTCAAAGATGAAGAGGATATTTTGTGTACGCTGGTCCATGCGGTGATTATTGCCTTTATTAGTATTTTATCGTACACATTGATCATGTAAACCCCTCAGAATTTATATTCACAGGGTTCTAAAGTATATGCAAAGAACAAGGAGCATTACTGTAGTGGAAATATCTGAAAGGATCTCGGTCGTCATGGATGACATCGTGACACAGAATGTAGATGCCATCGTTAATGCAGCAAACAATTCTTTGCTGGGCGGAGGAGGAGTGGACGGAGCGATCCATCGGGCAGCCGGTCCCGAACTGCTCGATGAGTGCCGCAAACTTGGAGGCTGCCCCACAGGAGAGGCAAAGATAACCAGGGGGTACAACCTGCCTGCAAAATGGGTGATACATACTGTAGGACCCGTATGGAAGGGAGGTATGCATGGAGAGGACAAAATGCTATATCGCGCATACCAGAGTTCGCTGGAGCTTGCACAGCAATATGAAATCCAGTCAGTTGCCTTTCCTGGAATAAGTATAGGTGCCTATGCTTTTCCTGTGGAAAGAGCAGCCAGGATAGCTGTTCGGTCCGTGCGGGATTTTCTCATGGACGTAGATACAATTAATGAAGTAATCCTTGTGTGTTACAACCAGGCTGCTTTTGACAGGTATTCAGCTGCTTTAAAAGATACTGCAAGTTACTCTAAGTAACAGGAAGTAAAAAAACATGAGCTGATACTGCACCTAATGAAAGATTCAAACAGAAAAGCACATCATCATAATTAGAATTAGCATATAGTGAAGTGAAGATATGTTTAAATAGCTGAACATAGAAGGTTATATTGCTGAGGCAGGGATTAAGCCCCATAAGGTTGGTTGGTTGGTACGAGATCATCGGTGGTACGATGATTTCCGGCAAAAATGCCTAAAAACGGAAAAAGGTTCCTTCCCCCCTCTACAAAGGAAGGAACCCTCACATTCATATTCATATAATCTTCCAGGCGACGCACATATATCTTTTTAATACGCCTCATTTATCCATGACAGTCCTGATCATCAAGAATTGTGCCAGAGAGGGACCAGGAACTCTGGGAGGAATACTCTGCAGCAATGGCATTGAACATGATATATTTGAACTTGAACATGCCGCAGAGATCCCCGACCCTGCAAAATATGAAGCTCTTATAGGGATGGGAGGTCCGGCCAGTGCAAATGACACGACTCGTGCAATGCAACATGAAATCACCAGAATTGAACAGGCAGTAATAGCACATGTGCCGTATCTGGGGATCTGTCTTGGCATGCAAGCTCTCGTTAAAGCTTGCGGTGGCAGAGTTATAAGGAACCCCATAAAAGAAGTGGGATGGAAAGACCTACAGGGAAAAAGTTTTTCTCTGGAACTTACACCGACTGGAAAAAAAGACGCAATTTTTGAAGGATTGGAAGCGACATTGCCCATATTCCACCTTCACGGGGAAACGGTGGAACTGACAGATGATATGCAGCTGCTGGCAACTGGAAAGCATTGCCGTAACCAGGTGGTTAAAGTAGGGAACAATGCCTACGGATTCCAGGGACATCTGGAACTGACAACATCAATGCTGGATACCTGGCTGGCTGAAGATGATGATCTGAAGCAGCTTCCATCTGAAGAAGTGAAGCGTGATCATGCTGCCGTAAGAGAGGAATATGAGAGCAACTCGAAAAAAGTATTCACTAATTTTTTAAGGATAGCAGGAATACTCTAGAGTGACAGAGAGCATTGTAGAAGTGTAAAAGAGAATTCAGAAGAAAGGGGGAGAGTACTACGATCGGAATTATGTCTGACTCGCACGATAATCTTGAAGCTATTGAACAGGCAGTGGAGTTCTTTAACAAAAAAAGTGTTTCAGCCGTTCTGCATGCAGGAGATATTGTAGCGCCTTTCACTGCAAGGGCTTTCAAGGAACTGGATGCAAAGCTGTACTTTGTTTTCGGGAACAATGACGGAGACAGATTGCTGCTTAAGGAGTGGTTCGAGGATTTTGGGGCACAGTGCTGCAAGGACTTTGGGGATCTGCACATCGAAGGAAGAAGGATAGCCCTCCTGCACGGGATCTATGAGGAACAGGTCAAAGCCATAGCCGCCTCCGGCATGTTCGATGTTGTTGTAAGAGGGCACACCCATGATGCTGGTGTGGTGACAGACTATGGAACACCTATCATTAATCCCGGAGAAACTACAGGTTTACTCACAGGACGCAGGACTGTGGCTCTGCTTGACCTGGAAAGCCTTGATGTGGAGATAGTGGAGCTGTGATCAAGTAAAGATACCGGATGTCACCCATTTTTTTGCATCTTCAAGAGTGGGTATTTTACCGGCTATCTTGACCTCCCCGTTCACAACAACAGCAGGAGTTATCATCACACCGTAGGAAAGGATCGTGTCAATATCAGAAACTTTCACGATCTCAGCATCCACATCTGTTTCCTGCACAGCTTTCTCCATTATTTCCTTAGCCTTGTTGCATTTAGCACAACCTGTACCCAATATTTCTACTCTCATTGAATAACACCTCTCAGACAAACACCTTTATAGCATCGAAATCGCACGATGCAACACAAGCCATGCAATATATGCAATTTTCCGTTCTTACAGGCCTACATAACCCATTCTCCAAGGCCAGTACCCGATTTCGGCATGTACTGACACATGAACCGCATCCTGTGCATTTACCTTTATACACTGCTATGAAGACCATGGAAGTTCTCCTTAAGAAAAATTATGTTTTTCAAATTGGGTGGTTCTATACCATCCTTATCTTTATCCTTAACATTAATTTACGGATTAAGGTGTTTTGATGCCAAAAGTTAAAGTTCACGAGATTTCAGGGGGATTAAGTATAACCATACCTAAAAGTATTGCGGATCTGAAAGACTGGAAAA
>NZ_JBFYLB010000091.1:0-5031 GCF_041305605.1 Methanomethylovorans sp. | reverse complement strand
GAATTGGTTGGATCAACGCATAGGGGATCAACATTGAGATTGTTGCTCATTGTGAAACCTGAACCGTAGGTCTGTCCATTTCTGTTGTTGTAGATATCATTGTTCTGGACAATAAACTTGCAGTATGTTGGATTGGTATTCCATATTCCTACACCTGATCCGGTAACCGATGAAACACCATCTGAGTTCATGATAATATTGTTTCTTACATAAGTTGTAAATTGAGTTTGTTGCTGGCGTCTGTCCGGACGCAGGTACCATTTCACAGCTGCATGTCCTCCGTCATCGAAAACGTTATTCTCTATAATCGTATTATCGAAATCACCCAAGGTAATGGCAGCATTACTGTATCCGGTGTTAGATGAATATTGACCTACCTTTGTAAAGATATTGTGGTGAATATACACATCACGGGCATGAATTACATTGTCCTGGTAGTTTGCAGACATCCAGATACCTGCACCATTCATGGTATGAATGCGATTATTATAGATCTCAATGTCATCGAACACACAGTTCGAGGTCGAAGATGTAGCTATCTGAATTGCAGGACCTGTAGAATCACCGGAGATAGAAGAATAGATCAGATTGTCGTGAATTGTAGAGTCCGTGCAACCATCTGAATACCTGCATCCACTATTTGTTCGTGTGAAGATTGTGTTGTAGGCGTGTTCGATATTATTGCATGTAAGGGCATACAGAGCATCATGACCCATTTTGTAGACATCATTGTAAACGAATTTAATATTCTTGCCGTTTCTGACCTTTAATCCATCACCACATCCCCACTCAAGACGCATGTGAGAAACCTCTATATTCTCAGCACCATCAAAATAGATCAAAGTATAATATCCATCACCAAGAGAAACGCCTTGATTTTCACTGTTTCCATCGATCGTGAAACCTGTGATGGTGATATCATCATCTGTTCCGATGTTTGCAATAAGGGGAACATCAGTAGACCATCCGGCATTTGCAACAAGTTTTATTTCAGCGGTTGAGTCTCCTGTAAGGATCGTATTTGCGCCTATGTTTAGAGTGCTGTCTATCCAGTATGTATTTGGACCGTTCAGGTATACAGTACCACCACCAATACTATCAATATACGCCAGTGCTTTATTTATTTCAACGTGATCATTTGTTCCATCGCATTTGTAGTTGCCACTTCCATCTGTATCAACATAAACAGTCGCTGCTGAAGATAGGCCGGATCCGACTATCGAAAAACAAAAAAAACAAAATGATAAGCTAAGGACGAAAACAGATCTTTTTTTCAATGTGGTGTTGTCTTTATTTTCAGTTTTTGTTCTATGTTCTTTTTTAGAGAAAGCCGTTTTTGCTGAAAAGAAGCAATTGCTTGCACATAATCCAATAAATAACAAGCTGATTACGTTTTTTATGAACATGTTTATTCACCATTATCGCAAAGTATTTGGTCATTTATATAAAAAGTATGAACATAGGATTCACCATTTTTCTTAATTCTATGATTCTATTTTTACCACCGCTTATTAATGAGTTTGTTGCAAAAGTAGTTTTTATTTTATATGACCAAGCTCCTGTAACTGATAAAAGTTGATTTGAATTATTAACTCTACTATTTTTATCTATTGAACATGATTTTTGGATATGTACTACATTACTCAACTCAAAAAGTGAATTTAATTATATTGATCTTAAAGTATAGATTGTTTTTAGTATAGAACTTTGTATATTCATAGCACAAGGGAGTCAGATGTTAATTCAACATCAATACGAATATTATCCCAATATCGATTTTTGTGACATATCCGTGCTTGATTTTCCAGTAAAACCAATTCCAACTCTGTAGGGAATATATCAGTGCCGATATCAGTCGGTTAAAATAGGTAATAATCATCCACAGTGGATTCTGGAGATAGACAGATTTTTGTATTGATATCAGTTTGACATGCATAGGGTTTGGACAGACTATGATATAATATCTACTTGCTGTTAATTTATACGCATAAGTGCATGGCTGACAAGCAAAAGCACCAACGTCTTATTAAATAAATACATTTTTATAATATGCTGTCTATAAATAGACTGTCTTCATCCGATCGATGGCAAGGTTCATTCCCTTCCCTCTTGCCATCACTCCCATTTCAAGTTTTCCACTTGTCAGGCATGGTTTTATAGTTATTATTACTTCTTTTTAGAACATCCCATTTGATTTATCAGCGAAATCTAGATATAATTAAATTAATATAATAAGCACCATTCATCAACATTACAAAAGTGCTGTAGGAGCTTGACATGTTAGTGAAGAAAAACGTAAAACCATTATGCATAGCATTTTTAAAAAACCCTCAAATTCGGACAACTGCTTCGAGAAGATCAGAAGATACTGAAAACAATTAGAATCATAGTTTTCTGGAGAATATAATGACAGCTACTATTATTACATTAAATCCGGACTCAATAAAGAACTTGAAAGGGCTGGATGCAGAAACAAGAGAAAAAATAAAAGAAGGTCTTGGCTTCATAGAGCATGAGCCACATTACAATAATTGTGTAAGATACGTTTAAAATTGAATAAAAGGGCAGACGAGATTCGCATAGTGAGAGGAATGGCAGTAAATGCCTCGTAATCTTTGTTTCTGCTTCTTTACGTAAAGATCAATAGTTTTTCGTTTGTTTTATATCATCTGCAATAGTTTTGGATATCCTGGTTTTATTCTTTTGTCTCTACCTCTACCTCAAGGCCGCCTATCCAGTTAGCTATCATATTATAAGGTATGGCCATAAGTATCCCGGAAATGAAGCCCATGATACCGTAGAATATGGGCAGAGTTATGATGGCACCTGCCCCAAAAAGAAAGCCCATTACTCCTCCCGTATCTCCCACCATAGCGCCTGAGACTAAAAAGACCAAGCTCATCAAGGCTCCCAGGACCAAACCGAAGAATGCATACAGAATGCCGAATATCTTACCCAGTGACAATACACCGATCCTTGTTATTTGTACCATTTGAGTCATCAAAAATCCTTCCTTAGATTTTCTTAAAACCGGGGTTGTAGCATAAAAGTGCATACATTCACTATTAAAAGCTATGTACTGTAGAATTTAAACTATATGAGTTACTATATAGTTGCGGAGTGTGTAGAATAGTCTTTGCAGGGTCCTGAGCATTTACAGTGCTATTACAAAAATATGTATCTCACAAAGCTGGCGAAGAAAGTGGGCATTGAGAAAATCCAGACCAGGTTATGAATATTCCAGCCTCCGGTTATGATCCCAGAAACGGCGACTGACCATAAAGATCTGACCCCGGACGAAACACTCCCTGCTCAGTAGTCTACTTCTTTTTCCGGGATGTGTCTTAAGAGGGTATAGTCTTTCTCGGTGATGGGTATTGCGTTCAACAGGATATTTCCTTCAGATGCCAGACCTTGAGCTATTTCTCCAAGACTTCCTTTTTCTTCCCTGTTCTCAAGAACAGGTTGTCCATCTTCTATTTTTATTAATACCAATAGCCAGTATTTGTTTTCCATCCTCTCACTCCTTGTGCCTTGCTTGTGCAAGTCAGGGAACTGTCGTATATGCTACTGAAATTCCTATGTCAGTACTTTATTGTCTTCTTAACTTATATACGTACAGCCTGGAGTGAATCTTCATTAGAAGCATCAAAGCTTATTTGCAGGAAATGACCTGGTCATCATAAATCATTGAAAGAGTACTTCAGATCAATTCATAGATCCAACAAGTTTTTTGTTAAACGTATACTATTTCACCAGCTGCAAAATTCACCAGTATTTTTCGCAGATCTTCCTCGGTCAAAAGGACATACAGTTTATTATTTACGGAATACCTGTTCGCTGCGCTTAAAATTACAGGTACGTTCGACACATGGGATTCTCCCATATTTATGTAGGGAATATAATGCTCTAATGAATATTCTCCACGCTCGACAGATACACGGGTCTGTATAGGAACCTTGTAATATTCATCGGGCTCAAGTATCTGTTTACCGCATTTGCATATACCTCCGGGCTTACGCCATTCGGCTCTGCCGCATTTTGGACATGCTATTTTGTAGGCTGGAGCTACTTTAAGAGCCTCGAACCTTCTCTGTGCTGTCTGTATCACCTGTTTTATCTGTAACACGATCTCATTATCGAATATCTGAAGCTTTCTGATGCGCAGAAGCTGTGGTCCGCGAACTTCAATAATGCCGTTAGCTTCCTGAAACACCGCATTACCGTCATATATATACTCATCTGATATCTCAGATCTCCATGGGACTTTAATATCAACTAACTGGAATTTACCGTTTTGTAATTTGACAAATTCTATTTCGAACATTGTGAAACCTCAAAAAGATCATGAAATTATCTGGCCATTACAGCGCATTTCATTTCCATGCTGTGTCACTTCTGTCTGCCACATGCGATCAAGGACCTTGTAAGGATTAGCTTTGTTTCATATTCATTCAATTGGTCCAGGTTAATAGTTGCATGTTTTTGCGGCTCTGTAGAAATGCTTATTTGAACAATATATCTAACCTTGACATACCTGTCAAGGTTATGTACTAATAGTTTGATTTTGATTTCTTTTAGTTGATTCAAGTGCTTTCGTGCCTTAATTTCTTCACCATATTTTCTTTTAATGACAGAGAACATCGTTTCTACCAGGTTCCTGACATGATACAATACCCTGTCAAACTCTTGTATCATTCTTCTGCGATATTTGCCTTTTATCTTCTTCCTTTTCCTTTCTCTCAAAGGGATCATAGCTATTGCTTCTAGTTCTTCCCTTACCAGAGAATGTATTTCCTCAGAATCGTAGCCTTTATCCATTACATAATAATTTGATCTGCGATTTTTGTCGCATTGCTTCAGCAATGTGATCGCATGCCTTGTATCGTGTACAGGTTTACCTGATATCTTAAAACCAGTAATAATGAACTTATCAGTATCAACAGAAATACTAACTTTCAGGAAAGATCTCCGTTTCTTTCCAGTTCTAAATGAATAATAGTAACTGCAATGACCACTTGTAAATCCACT
>NZ_JBFYLB010000090.1:0-6429 GCF_041305605.1 Methanomethylovorans sp. | reverse complement strand
TCAATGCGGAATATAGCTATTGCCGAATGCTCTATACAGAACTGGCTTAAGAGAAGTTCCTGCTCGATCCTGTTACGTTCAGTGATGTCATTAATAATTGAATAAAGTAGCATTCTTCCTTTGACCCAGATAGGACCGCTGGAAACTTCCACATCCCTTTTGGAACCATCAGCCAAACGATGCCTGAAAAAAAAAGTATTACGCTCCTCTTTGCTAGCAAGTTCCATTTCTTCTTTTATTTCTGAAGCAGATAACGTATTGATCTCATTGATATTCTTATGCCGGAACTCTTCACGTGTCCACCCATAAAAGGACACTGCTCCGGGATTAGCATCTACGATGGCACCTGTTTGCGGGTCTATGAGCATCATCATCGAGTGTGTATTTTCAAAAAGGCTACGATAACGTGACTCACTCTCAGTAAGTGCCTCTTCCATAAGCTTGCGCTTAGTGATGTCAGTAATGAAGCCCTCGAGAGCGATCACGCCCCCATCATCGTCATAAACTCCCTTACCCTGCTCCCACACCCATTTTACTTCTCCACTGGCGGTGGTTATGGTATACTCGTCCTGGAAGGTTTCTTTCCTTGCAAGTGCTTCCTGCCATTTCTGCCAGAGACGTTCCCTGTTTTCATGATTTATCAGTTCATTGAACGAAAGCTCACGGTTGTTAAGAAGAGCTTCCGGTTCATAACCTGTTAATTTCTTGCAGCCCTCTGAAACGAATCTCATCGTCCATTTCCAGTCATTATCACATCTGTATGCCATCCCAGGCAGATTCGACAGAAGCATAGCGTGACTTCGCTCACGTTCTTGCAAAATCTTTTTCATTTGAGAAGTACAGTTCTTCGAAAACTTATGATTGTGACAGACAAATTCGACCGTTGACCGCAATTGTTCGTCCGAGAAAGGTGTTGCCAAACAGCCAGATAGGCAGAAGTTATCCATTGATCCCAAAGAACGATCATCTACCGAAGAGGCAACCAAGACTACGGGAAGAAGATCGGCGACTTTACATAAAGATTTATTTTGTTTTATAGCTCTAATCGACCCTTCTGATACTGCCAGTAAAACAACATCATACTGCCTTCTTTTGATCTCCTCTATTATATTTCCTTGAGATAAGAGACTACTGGAAGCAAAATAACCATTATTTTTAAGTTGTTGAAGCAAGTTTGGTACTTCGTTTACAGAGCTATGCAATATCAGGATCTTTTTCACTAACACCCCTCACTAATATTTAGGAGTAGTGTTTGATCCGAACATATATAAGAATTTAGTTTGTAGTACCCTCTGACTTATTTTTTACAAATCGAGGACACAATTGCAACCATGAAGTGCCTTACAAAAGAGATAAGAGATATTACTGACAACAAAAGACATATTGTTTCAGACAGAACATGAACTGCGGCGAGACGTTGGCAAAGATTCCTGTTTGGTTTGAAATTATTATTTTCATTTTATCTCATATCGATCGATTTTACATAAACCGAGGTCCAAAGAGATGATATGACATACAATACATAGAACGGCATACACTTTTCTTTATTTTGATCAAGCCTATAGCCATAGTTTAATTAAGGACATGTTAGAAAATGAATAATACATAATTAATATATTTTGTCTTACCTCCTATGATATATAAATAAATTTCCATGAATGGGAAATAAGATGTTAAATTTTTATGCGTGAAGTGTTTTTTCCTATGCCACAAAATATAAACTTTGTCCGTAATGGTGTTTTGTAGTTGATCGGTGGCACAAAATATCGCAATAAAATTTTAAGTTAAATTAAATTTTTTACTTATTTTTAGTTATAAATGTATATTATCCTTACATAAATAGTAAATGTTAAAGCGCTTTTAGAGATATGTTTATATATGTTAATCTAGTACATAGGATTCCGATGTACTATAAACAATAAAAAACAGGAAATAATATAGTACAAACATACTAAAAACCAAGGTGAAATCAATGCGTCAGGTAGCAATTTATGGAAAGGGAGGAATCGGGAAGTCAACAACTACCCAGAACCTCACAGCAGCACTTGCAACAATGGGAAAGAAGATACTGTTAGTGGGATGTGACCCTAAGGCCGACTCAACAAGAATGCTTCTTGGAGGCCTTAACCAGAAGACAGTACTTGATACATTAAGGTCAGAAGGCGACGAATCCATCGAACTCGACAAGCTCCTGCAACCAGGATTTGGAGGAATAAAGTGCGTCGAATCAGGAGGACCTGAACCAGGTGTCGGTTGTGCAGGAAGAGGAATTATCACATCAATAAACCTGCTGGAAAACCTTGGTGCATATGAAGAAGACCTTGATTACGTTTTCTATGACGTACTTGGTGATGTAGTATGTGGTGGTTTCGCAATGCCAATCCGTGAGGGAAAGGCAAAGGAGATATACATAGTTGCCAGCGGAGAACTCATGGCCATCTATGCAGCAAACAACATTTGCAAGGGTATCCAGAAGTATGCAAAGGGCGGTGCACGCCTTGGAGGAATCATCTGCAACAGCAGAAAGGTAGATGGAGAACGCGAACTTCTCGAAGCATTTGCACAGAGGCTTGGAAGCAAGCTCATCCACTTCGTACCAAGAGATAATATTGTACAGCGTGCTGAGATCAACAGAAAGGTAGTTATCGACTTCGATCCTGATTGTGGCCAGGCACAGGAATATCTTACACTTGCCAGCAACATCGAGAACAATGACCTGTTCGTGGTTCCAAAGCCAATGGAAATGGAGGACTTGGAAGCAATGATGGTAGAATTCGGAATTGTTGAACTCTGAGGTGAAAACAAATGCAAATGATCCGTGCAATAGTCAGGCCAAACAAGATAACTGATATCGTCGAGGCTCTTGAGAAGGAAGGTTTTGTTTCCCTTACCAAGACAGATGTCTTTGGAAGAGGTAAGCAAAAAGGTATTCACACAGCTGAGGTACAGTTCGACGAGCTTCCAAAGACAATGCTCATGCTGGTAGTCGAGGATGAGAACAAGTCAAAGGTCATAGAAATAATAAAGAGTTCAGCTCACACAGGTAAGTACGGAGACGGAAAGATCTTCGTGAACCCTGTTGAGAGTGCATACACCATACGTACCGGTGAATGCGGACTTTAAACAGAAGGGGATCCATATGAAGGAAATCACGGCAATAATTCGCATGAACAAGGTGCAAAAGACTCTTGATGCACTTTCTGATTGCGGATATCCCTCCTTCACCGTAGAAAAGGTGATGGGCAGAGGAAAGCAAAAGGGACTATGCTATGAGTTCGAGCCACCCCTTCCAGAACAGCAGGGTGTCACATCAAAGAACTGCATACCTTTTGTTCCAAAGCGCCTGTTCACGATCGTTGTAGACGACAAGGCAGCAGAAAAGATAGTCCAGCGCATTATCAGCGTAAACCAGACAGGACATGCCGGGGACGGAAAAATCTTCGTGACAGACATACCAGAATCCTACAGGATAAGGACTGGAGAAGAAGGAGAGACAACTGTAGGGAGGAATGAGGAATGAGTTCTGAAATAGAATCCTCACAGAAGATCATCGATGAGATGATGAAGATATATCCTAAGCAGGTCGCAAAGGACAGGAGGCAACACTTAACTGTCAAGGATTCCTGTTCCGAAAATCACATCGAGGCCAATGCCAAGACAATACCCGGCATAATGACGAACCGTGGTTGTGCCTATGCCGGTGGTAAGGGTGTGGTCATGGGACCTATCAAGGATATGGTTCACATCACACACGGACCAATTGGCTGTGGATATTATACCTGGGGAACCAGGAGAAACATGGGCAAGGCAGAAAATGGCGGTGACAACTTCTTGCAATACTGTTTCTCAACCGACATGGGTGAGACTGATATCGTATTCGGTGGTGAGAAGAAGCTCAAGGCAGCCATTGACGATGCTGTGAGAATTTTCAAGCCCGGGGCAATATCAATCTGTGCAACATGCCCTGTAGGACTTATCGGTGATGACATAGAAGCAGTCGCTTTAGAAGCAGAGAGGGAACATGGTGTAAAGGTCATGTCCCTACGCTGCGAAGGTTATAGAGGTGTAAGTCAGTCAGCAGGACACCACATTGCAAGTAATGTACTCATGCAGCATGTTGTCGGTACTGAAAAGCTGGAAAACCCAACACCATTTGACATCAACATCTTTGGTGAATACAACATTGGCGGGGACCTCTGGGAGATCAAGCCACTCTTTGAGAAGATCGGATATCGCATAGTTTCAAGTTTTACAGGAGACGGTTCATACCACAATCTTGCAAAGGCGCACCAGGCAAAGCTCAGTATCCTCCTCTGCCATAGGTCAGTTAACTACACTAACCGTATGATGGAAGAAAAGTACGGAGTCCCATGGTTAAAGGTCAACTATGTGGGAATTGAAGGTACAAAGAAGTCACTCAGAAAGATGGCTCAGTTCTTCGATGATGCAGAACTTACAAAGAAGACAGAGGAAGTAATTGAAGAAGAAATGGCAAAGATCCGGCCTGAGCTTGAGAAGTACAGAAACAAGCTCAAGGGCAAGACAGCATTCATATACTCCGGCGGATCCAGGTCACACCACTACCAGAATCTCTTTGAAGATCTTGGCATGAAGGTTGTTGTAGCAGGATACCAGTTTGCTCACCGTGATGACTATGAAGGAAGACAGATTCTTGACGGCCTGAAGGAAAAGGCATCCAGCGGAATCCTTGAAGATCTCCACTACGAAATGGAGGAAGGGTTTGAACCTGCCATAAGTGAAGAGCGTATAAAGGAACTCAAGGAAAAGCTTGGCCTGATGACCTATGAAGGAATGATGCCGGAAATGAAGGATGGTACAATCGCTGTGGATGACCTCAATCACTACGAAACTGAATTCCTCATCAAGGAACTTAAGCCAGACCTTTTCTGTTCAGGTATCAAGGACAAGTACATGGCACAGAAGATGGGAGTTCCATCCAGGCAGATCCACTCCTACGACTACAGCGGACGTTACACCGGTTTCTCAGGTGTACTTAACTTTGCAAGGGATGTCGATATGGCAGTGAACAACCCAAGTTGGAAGCTCTTAAAGACCCCATGGAAGGCAGAGTAAGGGAGGATAAAAAATGTTAGATTATACACCGAAGGAAGAAGTTAAGAGAGATGCACTGGTGATTAATCCTGCCAAGATATGCCAGCCTATTGGCGCAGTATATGCAGCAATGGGTATACACAACTGTATGCCCCACAGCCACGGGTCACAGGGATGTCTCTCATACCTGAGAATGTGTCTCACAAGACACTACAGAGAACAAACCGTAGGAACTACCAGTAGTTTCTATGAAGGAACCGCCGTTTTCGGTGGTGCAGCCAACCTCAAGAAGGCACTCGCTAACATTGATGCAGTATACACACCAGAAGTTGTTGCAATTCACACAACATGCCTCTCAGAGACAATTGGTGATGATGTAAAACAGATCATTGAAGATGTACAGATGGAAGAGCTAATTGACCCTTCGATCAAGCTCTGTGCTGCATCAACCCCCAGTTATGTGGGTTCCCACGTAACAGGCTATGACAACATGGTAAAGTCATTTGTTACAACCTTTGCCACAAAGACAAAGCCAAATGGTAAGCTTAACCTGATCCCAGGTTTTGTAGACCCTGGAGACATACGCGAGATGAAGAGAATACTCTCCATCATGAACATCCCAACTATTGTATTCCCTGATCAGACCGATGTTTTCGATGCCGGACTTACCGGAGAGGGAGGACTCTTTGCAAAGGGCGGTACACCAATAGGAGATGTTGAGGACAGCGCAAACTCCATGGGAACAATCGCACTGTGCTCAATGGCAGGAGGCGCAGCAGCAACTGTATTCAATAACAAGTTCAAGATGCCAGTACAGATTGGACCTGCACCGATCGGTGTACGCTACACTGATAGATTCATCATGAAGGCAGCAGAACTTGCAAACGTCCCCATTCCACCTGAACTGGAACAGGAAAGGGCAAGAGTTGTCGATATGATGACAGATGCTCACCCGCACTTCTACGGAAAGAAGGTAGCCATATTCGGTGACCCGGACATACTTGAAGGTCTGACAAGCTTGGTGCTTGAGATGGGAATGGAGCCAACTGTGATCCTTTCAGGTTCTGTGAGCATGAAGTTCGAGGAAACAGTTTCAAAAATGGTACACCCGCTGTACCCTAACTCACAGATCCTTACAGGAGCAGATCTATTCACACTCCACCAGCTCATAAAGAACGAGCCTGTTGACATGCTGATCGGTAACACCTATGGAAAGCACATAGCACTTGCTGAAGATATTCCATTGATCAGAGTCGGCTTCCCAATCATGGACAGGGCAAACCTCCACCACTTCCCTGTCATGGGATATACAGGTGCAGCTCGCATGATCGAGTGGATTGGAAACACTTTCCTGGA
>NZ_JBFYLB010000089.1:0-9391 GCF_041305605.1 Methanomethylovorans sp. | reverse complement strand
GGTGGTAACTTCTTCATCCTGGGTGATAGCCAGATGAGTGCATTAACAGCCGCCGAGGTTGCTGTTGACGCCATCAAGGAACTGGAAGGTACGATCACACCTTTCCCAGGTGGTATTGTTGCAAGCGGTTCCAAGGCAGGTTCTAACAAGTATGCCAAGTTCATGAAGGCCACAGCCAACGAGAAGTACTGTCCTTCCATCAGAGACAAGGTGCCTGACACTCAAATCCCTGCAGATGTAAAATCAGTGTATGAGATCGTCATTAATGGTGTCAGCGAAGAAGCCATTAAGAAAGCAATGGCTGTTGGTATCAAGGCAGCTGTAACAGTTCCCGGTATTAAGAAGATCACTGCCGGTAACTACGATGGAAAGCTCGGAAAATACCAGTTCAGGCTTCACGACCTCTTCTGAGGCCGAAGCTGAACTTTTCTTTTTCTTTCATTTTTTGAATTTTAGAAATCAGAGACCTAGTACCGCCAGGCCTGCATTCAAAGCAGACTCAAGGAAATCCTTGGCTTCGATCCCCAGTATCTGGAGTATCACATAAGCACCCACGATACTACCTGCCATAGCTCCCAGATTGGCCAGAGATGTCACTAGAAGGACCCTGAAGAAATTGTTCCTCATCATATCTTTCATTGATTCCGCTTCCACTAGATTCTTCAGGTCCTTGGTGGTAGGATTGCGATATTTTGCTTCTCTGAGTCCCGCATACCATCCCGCAGCTACAGCCGGATTAAGAGTGGTCATCCAAGCCACCAAAAAGGATGTTAATATCGAATAAGGATGTCCTCTTGCCAACGCAGTACCCAGAGCACTTAAACCCCCGGTGATGAGAAACCACCACACGAACACTATACCAAGGGTTTTTAGGGATACTCCTGAAATTAACAGCAATGCAAAGGCTGCCAGTGGGATCGCTAGCATTATAAGACCAAAAAGTTTCAAAAAACTGAACCTTTTCTTCGGAATCTCGTCGACAGATTCCAGACGTGGAAGGGTTTCCGGATGCAACAGATAATTCTGTATACCTGCCCTATGACCTGCACCCACAACAGCAATGATCTTTTTCCCACCTCCGGATGCAAGTCTTATAAGATTTGAGGCCATGTAGGCATCCCTTTCATCTATCAGTACTTTCACAGCATTGGGGGAAGTACCGCGGAATTCTTCCACCAGCATCGTGACAATGTCCTGATTGGTAATGGTATTCATATCAATATCCTTGGTGCCACCAAGACCTAAAACAGCTGCTACCAGACCTGCAAGCATCTTTAATTTCTCCATGAAGCCCATCTTGCTCCAGAATCTTTGTAAAGTAACCTGCACATCCCTGTCAATGAGCGCTATTCGTGCCCCATGTATTTCAGCAGCATCTATTGCCTTGATCATCTCGGCACCAGGCTGCACTCCCATATCATCTGCAAACTTTTTCTGTACATGGGCCAGAAGCATGTGTATCATGTACTGATATATCTTGCCTCCTTTAAGAATATCCTTGATAGGGACTTCGGTATCAACGGTTTTACCTTTGAGGCTATCATAACGAGGTTTGCACAGCTCTACAGCAACAATATCAGGTTTTTCCCTTTCTATAGCTTCATTGACTTCAGCAACACTTTTTTCAGACACATGAGCCGTACCGATTATAATGATTCGGGAAGGCTCGGTCTGCGAATCGTTTTCCTCCGAAGAAGGAGATGACAGATCATAACAACCCTGCTGGTTTTCAGCAGGACATGTGTCAGTTATGACAGTGCCTGAATTACCAGAAGAATCCGAATTGTAAACAGATATATCCGTAGAAGAAGCAGTACCGCTGTGGGGAGCAGAAATAGCCCTATCTTCTTCATGAACTGAGTTTTTCACAATACATACCTCACAAACTTTGCTGGAACAACAGCCATTAGTTTTTTAACCGTTTTTAGACTCATTCTATTATTCTTCATCTAGTTACAACTGTTCATTAGAAAGCATCATTGCTCTCATCAGGTCTGTCCTGGAAAGAATACCTACTACAGATCCATTGGAATCGATAACTAGAACTCTTCCTATATTATTTGACATCATCAATTTGAAGGCATCTGCAGCCTTAGCATCTGCAGTCAATGAAAACACACTTGTGGTCATGATATCTCTTACTTGCAAGACAGCTCTTTCAAGAGGAGGTACTTTATGAACATCGGTTAACGTTACAATACCTTTTAAAGAATTGCCTTCCATAACAGGGTAACCCATGTGTCTGTGCTCGAACATGAAATGTAATAGATTTTCAATGGTCATATATGGGGATACTGATGTAACATTTGGGGTCATGACATCTGAAACTGAGTATTTTTCAAGGGTTACAGTAACCGTTGTAGACCTGTCTTCTTCAGAAGCTCCTATGTAAACGAAAAATGCTATTAATATAAGCCAGGCATTAGAGAAAAGCCCGACTATTCCCATAAGAAAAGCAAAAAGCTTTCCCACGGAAGCAGCGTAGTGTGTGGCTTGTATGTAGTTCATTCTTTTGGCATACCAGGCCCTGAGAACACGCCCACCATCCATTGGAAAAGCTGGCAAGAGGTTAAAAAGGCCTAGAACTATGTTTATGGAACTCAGAATATTGAACATCATGTAAATAGACGTTGCTCCATAAGAAGCTATCATAGAGGCTACCAGGAAATTGGATACGAAAATGGTGAAACCAATAATAAGACTCACAAGGGGACCTGCAAAAGCCATTTTAAGTTCTTGTGAAGGATTCCTGGGTATCTCCTCCATAGATGAGACGCCACCAATGAGCATCAGAGTAATGTCTTTTATTTCTACACCGTATCTTTGAGCTACATAGGAGTGACCTAGTTCATGGAGAAGTACGCAGAAAAACAGAAGTATGGTAGTTGTAAAGGATAAAAGATAACTCATCAGTGGAGATGTCTGGTTCTGAAAACCAAAGGGAGCGGGATTTGTAGCAAATACCAGGGCAAATACCGGCAGTATGAGCAAAAAGGTAATATGTAATTTAATGGGTATGCCAAGAATTTTCCCTATTTGAAATGATGTTTTCATGGTTAACCTTGTGATATATTGATATTTATTTTTATCTTATTAACGTGTTGCCAATTAATACTTTCACCCTGCTTGGTCTTCTTTTATATCTACTGCAGGATTACTATCTATTATGCGAGGGATCGATGAATACACGCCTTACAAGCTTCAAGGCCAGGTGTCATCAATTCCCAATATTTGATACATCCCCTCAATACTTAACCGGAACATGTCTTGAGTCTTAAAAACGCTTTTATGAGCGTTCAAAGCCGTTAGTTTCTTAAGACATGTTACCGGTCCCGTCAAAAATCCTGTCTTTTTCAGATTCATTATTTTCAGAAAACTGAACTTGTTCAAGGACATGTTTCAAGTCTCTACTGAAGGCTAAAATGTTTGCTTCTGTCATATGAGGCATGATAACAAGCCTTATTGAAGGGGGTTGTTTTGTTATTGAAACTTGCCAGCCAAATTGAGTGGCTAATTCTTTACGAATCTTCTTTGGCTGCGATACAGATAAAGCTATAATATTCATTACGGGATCAATAACAGGATTAACTCCAATATTTCTAACCTCGTTTAAAAGTAAGTGAGTGAGCGACATGCATCTGTCAACAATTTGACAGTAACCTTCTTTTCCTAAATGTTTCATTACAGCATATGTTCCCGCCACTGAAGCTCCGCTGCGCGTTCCAGTTAGAGTAAACTGGCTACTGATGGTCAAATACGGAGTGTCTACTCTAAGAAAGTCCATCATTTTTTCTTCCCTGAAAAGCAATGCTCCTGAAGGAATTGTACTCATACCCATTTTATGAGGGTCTATTGCAATTGAAGTCACGCCAGGAAGAGAAAAATCAAATGGTACATGCTGACTGACAAAAGGAAGAACAAAACCTCCAAAAGCTGCATCTACATGAAGGAAAATACTGTTATCAATAGCAATTTTTGATAAATCGGAAATCGGATCTACCTGACCAAATTCGGTGGAACCGGCAATACCAACAAGTCCAACTGTGTTTTGATCTATAAGGGATATTACATGCTCAGTATCTACAACAAGATCAGAAAGCACCCGAGCTTTAAGTACATTAATTTTAAGAATGTCAGCTATCTTATCAAAAGAAAAATGAACCGATGCAGGTACTATAATATTTGGATTTCTAATAGATTTACAAGCATTAAGCATAGCTCTAACAGCTTGAATATTTGACTCAGTTCCTCCTGTCGTAAGATAACCGTAAGGATGAGAATTATGCAATAGATCTCCAAGCATTGCCAAGACTTTTTGTTCAAGTTCATATGTTCCCATGAAAAGACCATAATCTCCCATGTTAGATTCAATGAACATTTTATGTGCCTCAATTGCAATAGGATGAGGATAAGTACACATGGAACTGAGTACTTTTTCATAGGGAAGATCTTTTGATTTTGCTTGTATCAAAGAAGACTTAACATCTTTCCAGTTTTGTCCATGTTCCTGCATTTGCTGTTAGAATAGCGGGGATGTTTAAAACTATTATGTTTGCAATTTTACAGGTTAGGCTTTAAATGAATTTCATTTTACTGTATGTACAAGGGAACCCCATGATTTCTACTGGAACGTTTAGGTAAAAGTCATTTGTCTCTATGATTTCAATAAGAACTCAAAATATAAAGATAGTCTTTTGCATTTACAAGAAAGATTTAAATACTATAAATTGAATAATGGACGTAAGCTGTTTTTTTCATATAGTTAAAAATTGTTCACCAATTTTTTTTTATGGACTCCAGTGGAAATAATAGGGTCTCTCCCCTTTATAAACTCTCCAGTAGAAATAAAGGGGTTTAGATATTTTGAACTCCATTTGAAATGCTTAATTAAATATATGTCTTCATTTTCCAAACATTTACAAAGGTGTCTGATATTGATTTTTTTACAAGACATTATTTTTATAAATTGCTGCAATGGAAGTAAAGGGGTAATCACCATAACCGTTAATAACCCTAATTTCCAATGTAGCGATTGGAAGAAAAGGATGAGATAAAGGATTCACTTGCTTACAATATTCCGTTCTGTTTAAAGATACTGAGTCATAGAAGAGTGTATTTCTTCTTTTGGTATCTTGTGCTATGCACATATCTTAGATGGTCTATTTTTAGATCATTTCGCGTTTGCATGTTGGATCCGAGGTCTTCAGTGGTAGGATGGTAATCAAAATGCAAAACAAAGCTTTAGATGGTCTGTTTCAGGAGCTACTTGCGACTGAACCTATTTTCAATAACAAGGAAGTTTTGAGGCCGACATATACTCCTGACACCTTAGTGCACAGAGATGAGCAAATAAATAATCTTGCAACCATATTGGTCTCGGCTCTCAGGGGCGACACACCTTCTAATATTCTTATCTATGGCAAGACAGGCACTGGCAAAACAGCTGCTTCACGGCATGTCGGCAGAGAACTGGAAAGAATAGGTGAGCAACTCAATGTCCAATGTAGTGTGGTTTATGTTAATTGTGAAGTCATAGATACACAATACAGACTGCTTGCTAATCTGGCAAGACAGTTTGGAGAAGATGTGCCGATGACTGGTTGGCCTACCGATCAAGTTTTTGCGAAATTCAAAGAAGCTGTAGATTCGAAAAAACAAGTTATTATTATTATTCTTGACGAAATAGATAAGCTTGTTAAAAAAGGAGATGATGTACTATATAATCTTTCCAGGGCAAATTCTGATCTCAAGCAGGCTAAAGTGAGCATGATCGGAGTTTCTAACGATCTAAAATTCACTGAGTTTTTGGATCCTAGAGTGAAAAGTTCGCTTGGAGAAGAAGAAATTATTTTCCCGCCTTATGATGCTGATCAAATCAGCGATATCTTAGTGGAAAGAGCAGAAATAGCTTATAAAAGCGGTGTTCTGGAGGAAAGCGTTATTCCTTTATGTGCAGCTTTTGCAGCTCAGGAACATGGAGATGCAAGACGTGCATTAGATCTTCTAAGAGTTGCAGGAGAACTTGCTGAGCGTGAAAAGAAACCACATGTACAGGAAGAACATGTTCGCAGGGCTCAAGATAAAATAGAAGTAGATCGTGTTATAGAAGTTGTAAAAACTCTTCCAACTCAGTCAAAACTTGCACTTTGTGCTGTCATTAATTTGAGGAACAATGGTTACAAGAATGTTACCACTGGAGAAGTCTATAATGTTTACCGTCAGCTTTGTATCAATGTAGACATGGACATTTTAACTCAAAGACGTGTGACTGACTTGATGTCAGAACTTGATATGCTTGGTATAGTCAATGCTCTTGTGGTAAGTAAAGGTAGATATGGAAGAACAAAAGAAATAATTTTGAGTGTTCCTGTTTCCAGTACACAGCGTGTACTTTTTGAAGATTATAGGCTTAAACCCCTTGAAAATTTCAAACCTGTAATTACTACTCAAATGCATTTATGATGTTGTTCTCTGGTAAAAAAGTAATATCAGAAAGGCAACATCAGCCTTATCTTTCCTATATAAGGTATGCGATATCTGGCAATTCCTATGATCCATTCTTCTTTTACTGGTGTGAGATAGCTTATTTGTCCTTGCTGATCATATATCATATTTGTTTTTTCATTGTCGCCTTTGGTGATGTAACCATCATGAGGAGCCACTGCTCCTCCCTCCCACATAGGTTCTCCTGCTTTCACAAAGTACATTGCCCTGTGTATAATGGGTGTTACATCTTCCCTTCCATACGGCCTGTATAATATCACATCTCCGTTATCCTTAAATGATACATAATCGCTGGAAGCATCAGCTTTTGTTATTACTGATGTCCTCTCAATATTTTGGATGAAAACTATGTCCCCGATATTCATATGTGGTTCCATGCTACCGGATTCTACAGCGACCATTGGTGCCCACATACCAAATATCAGGTATGAAATGGTTGAAAATACCAGCACAGCTGCAGCTACAGATACTATATCCCTGGCAAGTGAAATGAAAAAATTATCGCTTTCCTGAAAAGTTCTAATGCCTTCCTTTAGATCCATTGTTTCACCGGACGCTTTTAGATAAGAATTATACAGTAGTTTCTTCCTTCCCATTACAACTATATAAGAACATAGCATATAGGCCACGTTGCCCTTCTTGGAGGGCCCAGGGATTGAAAATCTGTGATAAAAATGTTTCGCTATTCCTATACCTGATCCTCTATGAATCAGATCGAAGTGATTACCGTTTTCCTGGAAGAAGGATACCAGATAAGTCCGAATGCTGTGGAATTGATATGTTGCCATTGCAATCCACGCAGCCTTGTTAATCGTATCTTAAAGAACATGGCCCCTTCCGTTTTAGTAGTGGATATTGAACATATTGATGAACATATTAATGAAAACAGTTTTCAGGAAAAGTATGAGGTGCCTGTAAAACAATCTCTTGCTAATAACCTTCCGGCCATTCCTAAGATAATTGCCCCAATAGGTTCTGCTATTAACCCTGTTCATTCAGATAATCCTGTTGATGTTCTACTGGACATCACAGATAATTCCACATGTGTAGGAGAGTACATGGAATTCGTCCAGTTTTTCAGGAATAGATATAGCAGGTTAAGTGAGATGATCAGAGGCAGATTAAATTCAAGACCCATAGAAAGTCTGAACAAGTACCGTAACAAAGGCATAGGGCGCCGCGAGGGCATGGATAAGGATATGAACGAAGTTTCTATCATTGGCATGGTCTCAGACATTAAAAGCACAAGTAACGGTCATAAGATGATAGAACTTGAAGATACTACCGGTTCCATCTCGGTGTTGGTACGAATGGCTGATAAAGAGTTGTTCGAACTGGCCAGTCGTTTTATACTGGATGAAGTGATAGGTATTACGGGTGCTCTCACTAATGATGGCAAGCTGCTTATTGCTAAAAAGATCACTATTCCAGACTTGCCGAACACTCTGGGTCAAAGAAGAAGGTCGTACGGTAAAGCTGTGCTGACTTCTGATGTTCATATAGGCAGTTCCACATTTTTAGAGGAACAATGGTATCATTTTATTGATTTCCTCAAAGGAGATACTGACAATGAAGCAATGGCTGCGTTGTCCAAAGAAGTACGTTATCTTGTTGTTGCCGGGGACCTGGTTGATGGCGTAGGCATTTATCCCGGGCAGGAGATGGAATTAAAGATACAGGATGTATATGAACAGTATAAAAAGGCTGCAGAATATTTTAGTGAAATACCCAGGCACATCACAGTAATAATATCTCCTGGTAATCATGATGCTGTGAGGCAGGCAGAGCCCCAGCCCATGCTGCCGGAGAACATACGGGCTGATTTCTCTGAAAATGTTACTTTCGTGGGAAACCCTTCAGTCGTTGATCTTGATGGTGTTAAGCTTATGATATATCATGGCAGGTCCATCGATGATCTGGTGGCATCGATTCCGGGTGTATCTTATCAGGAACCCACAAAGGCTATGGTGGAAATGATGAAAAGAAGGCACCTTTCTCCTATTTACGGTAGCAGAGTCTCTATAGCTCCTGAAAAGCAGGATCATTTTGTTATTGGCCAGGTGCCGGACATACTACATTGTGGTCATGTACATACAGTGGGTGTGGAATGGTATAAAAATGTCCTATTAGTGAACTCGGGTACATGGCAGTCCCAGACAGAGTTTCAGAAAAGAGTGAATGTCGTCCCCACTCCTGCACAGGTGCCTATAGTGGACCTTAGTACTCTTAAGACTACTATTCTTAAGTTTGCAGAATGATCTTTATTCCCTTACTCCCCGGCTTGAATTGATTTCCTAGGATAATAAAATATAAATACGATGACATCTTTAAAATTCATCATCTTATTAAGATATCCTGGAAGTTCTAGATGAGTCTAAGAATAAGTTTCAGTGGCTTATTCTCTTAAATCATTTCCAGCTCGGTTTTCATACAGACATATTAAAGCACAAAATATATATCATAGTGCCCTCAAAACAAACCTTAGCGTTTAATCAGGTGAAATACTTTTTGAAGGAAATCTCATGTATGTAATTGCATTGGACCTTGGGACTAGCGGTTTCAGATCCCAGCTGATAGATATCAGATCAAGGGAAACTATCAAAACTGTGATCACTATGGGACATCCTCTCCCAGGAGGGAATGTGATGGACCATCTGGATTTTGCCATTAACACAGGTAAGGATGTGGCCCATGGATTGATGATAGAAGCTGTGAAAAAAGTGCTGGAAAGATTCGATGTTGATCCTTCCAGTATTCAGAGGATAGCCGTTTGTGGTAATCCTATACAATTGTCCCTATTCCAGAACAGCGAGATTCTGGATCTTGCGTATGCAGGAGAGACCAAGCAAAAAAAGCTGGGTGTCCACAATGTAAAAAGAGATGCCCG
>NZ_JBFYLB010000088.1:0-4663 GCF_041305605.1 Methanomethylovorans sp. | reverse complement strand
CTACACCAGCAGCAATCCCCGTTGCCAGTCGTTCACGATGCGTATGCCTACCCTTGTATCGTCGACTTCACCTTTCTTTTTCAGGCAGTTCGTCTGCCTGCCAATGAGTTCGAGAACATCGTAGGAATCCTGGTTATCGATGGTGACCTTGTAGAAAACTTCCAGGGCAGGCTTGTTCTCAGCACACATTTTCTCGATGATCTTCAAAGCTACGCCTATGGGGTCTTTCAGGTGAGTAGCGTCCTTTATGCCAAGCATCCCCTGCATGTATTCGTCATGCTCGTCAAAAGGTATCACTCCCGGGGTATCGATGAACTTGATGCGTGAACCGGCGTTCACGAGCTGTACACCTCTTGTGTGACCGGAGATGGAAGAAGTACCAGTTCTATGCCTTCCCACCACACCATTGATGACAGAAGATTTTCCCGTGTTGGGATACCCAAGGCTGCCCACAAGTATATCCCGATCCTGTATATTTGCGACCTCAAGGATCTTGTGCCTGAGCATTGTTGTCCCGAACCGTTCCTTAGTGGATACGAAGACCGTGGGTGCAATTTTCGATAAGCGGGATTTGGCTTTCTCAAGGGTTTCCTGTGATACGAGATCACATTTGCTCATGACTATGATGAACGGTTTTCTGGCACGTACTAGTTCAGCTTCTACCTCGCTGTTCCTGGTCTCATCCGGAAACCGGGCATCTACCACCTCAAGCAGGACATCCGCCTTTCTAATGACATCCTTTACCATTACCTTGTAGCTTGCCATGGTACAGGTAATGCTTCACGAGCATATAAGGATGTCAGAGTGAGAAGTACAGAACTGTTCCGGATCAATTGTATGCCTAATAAAGATATGAAAATTGAATCGAGGCTCTCAAAACCGTACATATAAGAAGCAGGCATTTAAGATGTTCCAGGATCGAATTATACAGAAAGGTTCTGTAAAAAACCTATTAAAATCAATATTCATAGTTAACCTCAGCTGCTAATAATTTGCACGCGATTCTAAACCTAGCTTGATGATAGCCTTTCCAGAGCTTAACTCTAAGAACACCACTACCCACAGTTTTAACAGCACACCGATCTACAGATAGAGTGAAAGGCATGTGTAAAATCTGCCAGCCTTGTATTTTCTTGTTAATATCAGATCTCCTGTTCAATTGAAATCTGACAATACTAGGCTGAAACCGTATTTTGATTTAGCCTGAAACCGGTTACAGAAAAAAGAAAACATGTATCTGATTAATGATACCGTATTTAACTACGTCATTATCTTAGAGTCTGCACAGATAGATTGCTCATCTGAAAACAGCGCATTACATTTTGAAATCCTTTAACTAAAAAAGGCTCTTATGAACTTTAACCTTGATGCAGAAACTGCTTGAAAGCCCAGCTGGCTTTGCTTCATCACTACCATAGCAAAAAAAAAGAAAATCGGAATAAAAAACGAAATCTACCACAACCCATACACAGGACCTAAAAAGAAGAAGCCTAATAAGCCGATAGTGTTGCTTGCTCCGTGAGCAATGATCGCAGCCCATAGGTTGTTTTCATAATGTATCTTTATCAGGCTGAAAAAGATCGCATCCAGAAAAGTGAGGATGACCCCTATTGTTCCCTGTTCCGTATGTGCAAGTCCGAATAATAAGGAAGAAATACCCACAGCAAGAATTATCCCGGTCCTTGTATCTTCAAACAGACCCTGTATCCTTTTTTGGAGATAACCTCTGTACACGATCTCTTCTCCGAATGCAGCTAAAGTCCATGTCAGCACCAGGAAGAACAACAGCTGGTTGAAATTTCCTTTAAGGTTCTCAAATGCACTCAGGTCTTGTGTTGTTCCGGTCAAGTGATTCAGTACCGGCATGAATATGCTCAGATGTAAAAGGGTCCAGAAGACCACTAATACTAAAATAGTGATCACCATGTTAAGCCAGCTACTGTTTTTCCTGAAACCTAAAGTTTGCAGTTTTTCTTTGCGGATCAAGAGCGAGATCGCTATTATCCCCAGAATAATGATTGTCGGGATGAACAGGTCCAGAACGATAACCGTGCCGGCAATGAGCAATTCAACAATTGATATCAATTTCCAGATATTTTCCCGGTCCAATCCACCCATCATATCACCCTGCTATCGGCTTTGTGGTACCCTGAAACATGTTTGAAACACATTTGAATGTATTGTTAACCTGGCTCATCGCTTGAATATAGATTTTACTACAGAACCGGAAAATGCAAACTTTTTTGTATTCATGAAGCAAGACAATCTATCAATATATTGAAGGATCCGGATATGGAACATAAAGATCCCACAGAAGAAGAGCTGATCGAACTTATAGGATCCAGGTTCTCTGGAAGTACTTGTTGTAATAATTTTATCAGCGTTCTGGAAAAGAGCAACTCAACATATCATGCCGAACTTCTCATAACTGCCCGTATGCTGCTTGATAAAGACCTCATGCTTGCAGGAGTTTTCTTTGAGAATCTTCCCGAGGCAGCAGCGAACACAGGGCCTGACGGGATCAGGAAATGGGCGGGTACCGGCATAAAGATATTTGACCTGGATAAGGACCTGGCAATTGATTATTTTTCCTTTTCGGCTGTGCTCTTAAAGGATCTGGATGTCAGTGAACTGGAAGAGTGGGCCCTGAACGGCATATCTGTATTTGAAGAGGATCCAGCCCTTGGAAGACCTTATTTTTCCATGAAGTCTAAGAGATCAAAGGAATTCATTGAAGGGCTTAACGGGTCAGCGGCACTCAATGATATCATAAGCGTCCTCAGGTACTATGCCCTTGGATTGTCAGGTGTCAATTTTAACATTCTTTCCCGAAGGATGTTACAGATGGAGGAAGAAACCAATTCCATAAATCCTGTGATCGCAGGCAAGACCATCTACCTTGCACCCATGATCAAAAGATACGGTGATTTTGAAGATAACTTCAGGATATACAAACTGAGCATAATGCATGAGATTGGTCATGTACAGTTCAGTTCCCATAAGATAGAACTTGATGGGGCAGCAGGACTGATGTCAGATATCAGAAGCAGGTACACAACCACAAAGAAAAGAACTTACCTGTCAGGGATGCAACCTGAGGGTATCATTGATATCGCTGACATCATAGCTCTGTATCCCAACAAAGCACTGGCAGGAACAATACTCGGCATTCTGGAAGATGCCAGGGTCGAGTACAGGATAATGGAACACTACAGGGGAGTTCGCTCGGACCTTGAGAGAATAAGATACCAGATGCTTCTGACAAGGTCTGCCCCGAAAGGTAACCTTGAAGAGTTCATGGAATCGCTTCTGTGGGTCTCGATAGGACATGAACCTGTTCACAATCTCAGCAAAGGGACAAAGGGTCTTCTGGACAAGACAAGGCCTCTGCTGAAGGACAGGATATTCCACGAAGGATCATCTATCCTTGATTCCCTTGATACGACCTTCAGGATATATACCATGCTTGATGACCAGATGGGCCCGTTGAGCCAAAAGGAGTATGAGGTACTGAAAAATATCGATTATCGCGGAGTAGATATCGGAGCGTATAGCAAAAAGGACCCTTTTTCGTCCAATTTGCATGAGAACATTATCAGGAATTTCATTCCCGAAAGTGAAGTGGAACTGACAGCAGAGAAGGAAAGACCACAGGAAGAAAAGGTCAAACACCATTCCACCTATGCTACGGACAAGAACTGGAAGACACTGGGCAGTTACATGTATGATGAATGGGATGACGTGATCAATGACTATAAAGCAGACTGGTGTACGGTCAACGAGATCGAGCCTTTTGGCATGTCCAGTGATTACTACAAGGATGCATCAGAAAAGTACAGGCATGAGATTGCCCTGATCAAGCATGTATTCAACGAGATGAAACCGGAAACATTCCGCAGGATGAAGGAACAGACCGATGGAACTGAGATCGATATCGATGCCTTCATGGATGCTCTGATACAGAAGAAATGCGGGATAAATCCTGATGACAGGCTCTACCTCAGATGGGACAAGCATGAAAGGGACGTTGCAACTCTTTTTCTTATAGATGTCAGTTATTCCACCCATAAAATGGTGGGCTATGAGGAAAAGAGCATAGTGGATGTCGAAAAAGACTCGCTTATCATCATGATACAGGCTCTTGAAAGCATAGGGGACAAGTATGCTATCTACGCATTTTCCGGCCAGACAAGGGATGATGTTGAGTACTTTGTCATAAAGGAGTTCGATGAGGAACTATCGGACAACGTTGCACGCAGGATCAGTGTGCTGGAACCGGTATCCAACACAAGGCTCGGACCTGCCATCCGTCATTCCATCAGGAAACTCGACAAAGTAGATGCAAAAACAAAGATCATAATACTGTTATCCGATGGCGAACCCTTCGATACTTCCCGGGGAGAAAGTGCATACAAAGAAAGAATTGCTGAAGAGGATACCAGAATAGCAATAAAGGAAGGCAATGCCAAAGGAATACATTTCTTCTGCATAACCGTGGATCTGAATCCCGGTAAATATCTTGACAATATTTTCTCTGATGCCGGATACACAATAATAGATGATGCCGGTTCACTTCCGGAGAGGCTTCCGATGTTGTATAAGAGGATCACTACCTGATCCTGCAATACCGGTGCAATAATGCTCATGAGTATAACTGTTCTTC
>NZ_JBFYLB010000087.1:0-12760 GCF_041305605.1 Methanomethylovorans sp. | reverse complement strand
TAGATCATCAGATGACTGAAGTCCGGATCCTCCGGATTTGTCCATTGCCAGTTGATCCATTCTGTGCCCACATCAGTTTCTCCGAGGTTAGTTACAGATGCGGGTGGAGTTATATCCGCAGGTATCGTAGTCGTTGCTGAATCGTTCAGCCATGTTGAATTGATGTTCCCGTTAGTGTCCACAGTTCTGGTACTTATGATATGTGTGGTTCCTTCGGCCAGGCCAGTTGCATTATAACCGCTGCCCGTTGCATTTGTAATGAATACAGTATCAAAGTACACCATAACGTGACCGAAGTCCGGATCCTCTGGATTTGTCCATTGCCAGTTGATCCATTCTGTGCTCACATCAGTTTCTCCGAGGTTTGTTACAGATGCGGGTGGAGTTATATCCGCAGGTATCGCAGTTGTTGCTGAATCGTTCAGCCATGTTGAATTGATGTTCCCGTTAGTGTCCACTGTTCTGGTACTTATGGTATGTGTGGTTCCTTCGGCCAGGCCAGTTGCATTATAACCGCTGCCCGTTGCATTTGTAATGAACACAGTATCAAGATAGATCATCAGATGACTGAAGTCCGGATCCTCCGGATTTGTCCATTGCCAGTTGATCCATTCTGTGCCCACATCAGTTTCTCCGAGGTTAGTTACAGATGCGGGTGGAGTCATATCTGCAGGTATCGTAGTCGTTGCTGAATCGTTCAGCCATGTTGAATTGATAGTCCCGTTAGTGTCTACTGTTCTGGTACTTATGGTATGTGTGGTTCCTTCGGCCAGGCCAGTTGCATTATAATTGCTGTCCGATGAATTTGTAATGAATACAGTATCAAGATAGATCATCACATGACTGAAGTCCGGATCTCCTGGATTTGTCCATTGCCAGTTGATCCATTCTGTGCCCACATCAGTTTCTCCGAGGTTTGTTACAGATGCGGGTGGAGTTGTATCATTAAATGCAAGATCCCATACTTCACCAGCATAGGCATAGTTACCAGAGATCGCAAAGGATTTTATTGATCCCGCTAAATGGGATTCATATCCCATGTTCGTTTCCTCTGCACTTACTGCAAATACGCTTACTATCACTAACAATATCATTGCTGATCCAATAACTTTACACGATTTGAAGCTAACAAAGAAAAGATTATTGCTAGTGCCAGAAGACCTGGGAACTACATCTGATGATCTAATTGTGGCACCTCCATGAGAACAACATCGCCATGGTTAATATTATTCTTTAAAATATATAAAATAAACCGATTTTAATGGTGCGCTCTATGTTATAATAAGAAAATATATTGAAGTGATCAAACAAAGCAAGTACTGGCATCAGCAAAAGAAGTTAAAACCAAGTTCGTTATCTTGCTAAGCGTTCCATAAAATAAGTAGTAGTAAAGACCATATAGAAGGATTTGAACAAGGAAAAATAAATGCTCTGTATCCTTCAATGAAAATCAGTGCATTTTAGCCACAAAAAAGATATTAAATGCAGGGACGGAATTCACTCCATCCCTTTACTTATTGTCTTTAGCTTCTTGATTGCGATCATTGTGGTCTTCGTGTCTTCTATGATCTTTTCCTCATAGTGCTTGATTATCTCTTCGATAGGAGCATTGAGGGTGTAGATCTTAGTTGGCCTGCCTTTTCCAACAGCCTTCTTATTGTGGACGCTGATCCAGTGCTTTTCACGCATCTGCCTCATTGCCACGCTTACTTCAGGCTGTCTTAGTCCTGTACTCATTTCTATCTCCTGGGATGAAGCCTCTCTTACGTTTGAAAGGTATGTCAGCGTTGTAGCAACGTTCCTTGACATTCCCAGGTTCTTCAGTGCATCTATAAATCTATAGTCCGTGTCGTCTAGTATTTTTACTTCAAAGTCCTTCATAAAATAACCCCTTATTCTATGTTTGTATCTCTTCCGTGAGATCTAATTGATAGTATGCACATTATTATATTTAAACTTTTATAGCCGGACTTTTTGAAGGACAGAATGTTTAATATTCCTTTATATATTTAATGGCATCAAATGCCTGATCTATGATCATATCTTTCAGCTCTTGCAAGCTTTTGAAGTCCATGGTCTTTTTATCCATGAACACGTTCAAAAGTATTTTCCTACCTATGACGTCATCGCTATTTGGTATTAATCTGAGGACCGTTGAACCTGGGAATATGTGTGTTCGATGTGATACGCCATCTGAATCTCCATCGGTTATTCCGATGATCGGTATGCCTAGCCTATACAGTATATCTGCTGCAAGAATGGTGGTATCATCTCCTATGGTTACGGCAACATCTGCACCCGGTACGATGTCAAATACTTTTTCTGCCGCATGGTCAACTATGACTGCACTTATTCTCCTGTCCAGCTTCTTTTTCTCTTTGTTCCCAAGGGTACTAAGTTCACATGTCTTCAATGTGCGCGCTTTAAAATTGTCAGAACGCAGTCTGCCGCTTTTTATCCAGGCACTTTTCAGATCGATAGGAGTAATATGCTCGTAATTATGCAGTTTTTCAATACCATGTTCCTTCATCTTGCCTCCCTTTATCTGAGTGATGTAGCCGTTCTCTGTAATAATACTGACCTCAAAGGAGATCGCAGAACCCACTACTATACCATTGACTAATATGTTCTCACCAGGCTGCACTCCCGTCAGATGTCGTATAACGCGTTTTCCCTCGGTCTGCAATATGGTTCCTTTTTGACTTTCCGAAGCTACAATTATGGATAACCCAAGTTCATTGGCAATGGTGTTTGCATACTTTTGGGCGAGATCGTTCCAGGGGATAACGGCACCATCCGGACTGCCAGGTCTTTCAATGTGAACTATGGGTTTTTCATCTTTTCTGTTAAGGTGAGAAATGACCATGCCTGCAAATGCTACCCCGGTTTCCAGGTTCTTTCCGTGGTTTAGCAGGTATATCACATCTTTTGTGTCAATGCATTCTTCAATGCAATCACTCGGCCTGAGGCTTCGGCTGATGTCAATTACACTTTCCATGTGGGAATCGATCACAGCAGTCTTGCCCATCGTGCCTGCGATCATGGATGTAACATTTCCTTTTGTGCTTAAGATCCCGATTATTCTCTTTGCCTGTCCTGAATCGACTGCCTCCGGACCATGTATCACTAGTCCTATCTTCATAGTTTTCCATAATATCAGCGATATGTAATAATGCTCCCGCACGGAAAATATTAGTCTGAGAACATATTCTACTGTCTCATGTATGGAATCCAATTGATATGGCATGGTCATGCCTGTTTTGAGATAAGGGCTGACTTTAATGTGCTTATTGATCCCTTTTTCAGGGGTAATCCGGGGGCAAAGCTACTTCCGCAAGATGTAGAGCCGGACTTCATACTTGTGACCCATGGTCATTATGACCATCTGGGAGATACCATTGAAATAGCACAAAGGACAGGATGCAGGGTTATTGTGGTACATGAGCTGGCTAATTACCTTAAGTCTCAGAATGTAATGGCTGAAGGAATGAACATAGGAGGCAAAATGAAGATCAATGGTATGTCAGTTGTAATGACAGATGCCAATCATTCTTCATCCATATCACATTCTGGCTCAAGGTTGTATGGAGGCAGGGCCGCAGGATTCATATTACAGATCAATGGCTGTTCCATTTATCATGCCGGAGACACAGGTCTTTTTGGAGATATGCGGCTTATAGGGGATATATACAAGCCGGATGTGGCGTTGTTGCCCATAGGAGGCAGGTATACAATGGACCCGGAGGATGCAGCCAGAGCCGTGAACTTGATCCGTCCCGGAATTGTAATACCCATGCATTATAACACATTTGATGTAATTTCTCAAAATCCTGTCGATTTCATGCACAATGTCATGGGTCTATGTGACACTGAAGTATTAATTATGAGCACAGAAGATGTATTAGGACTATAA
The DNA here is from genome assembly GCF_041305605.1 of Methanomethylovorans sp. GTDB lineage: Archaea > Halobacteriota > Methanosarcinia > Methanosarcinales > Methanosarcinaceae > Methanomethylovorans. The sequence continues at coordinate 8,847 of NZ_JBFYLB010000087.1, read as the reverse complement.
GATCGATGACCGGACGGATGAGGAGTATGTTTATATATAATTAATACCGAAGATAAGATGGCAAAAGTCGAACATCATTATTCTCAATATCCCCTCTAGTTCTCGTCATACGGCTTTTGCCTTATTCAAGTCACGACGTCGCGCATGATATAGATTCTTATGTCCAATTCATCTCTATCTTTTAAATATTGTTCATGCCCGGCATGAACCTCTTGCTTGCGCCGAATAGATATTGTTTTTATAAAAAAGATGATGATATGGTGAGCAACCATATCATTTGATTTTCTCAAAACACTTTTCCAGGTGTTCTCTTGCTATGGGGCGTGTGAGTAAGCTCACTACAATACCTGTGAGCATAGCAAGAGGCGTTGCCACCAGGATCGGGTCTACTACCGTCCATGTGCCTGTAAGCAAAGTTGCCTTTCCAAAGAGCATCTGGCTAATACCAAGTGGAGCTGCTTCTTTTGCATGTACGAATGCAAGCCAGGAGAGGCTACTGAAACTGCCTACCAGCATGCTGGCAATTGCTCCTTCTCTAGTCATACGTTTCCAGAAAAGAGCTCCTATATACATGGGCAGGAAAGCTGCAGCACACAGTCCAAAGAATATTGATGTTGCAGGAGCTATGATGCTAGGTGGCAGAGTATATGCCAGCACTACGCTCACAAGTATGGTAAAAGCTATTCCTAACTTTGTCACATTCACAGTCTGGCTCATATCACCTTTCTTCAAGAACTGTCTGTAAAGGTCATGTCCGATGGCAGTACCCATTGTGTGATACTGTGAACTCAATGTGGACATGGCAGCAGCCAGCAGTACTAGCATGAACAAAACTACAAACACTTCTGGCATTGCAAGGTTTATGTATTCCGGAATTATTAGGTCAGTATTACCACCGGCTGCAGCAAGAGATATCACTCCCTTTTCCCTGAAGAAATATACATTGGAAAGTGCACCTACTACAAAAGCAACACCCGTCATCATGACTATGAACGGTCCGCCGACAAGTAATGCCCTGTATAATGATCTGTCATTTTTTACTGTCATGAACCTTACCACAAGCTGGGGCTGTGCCAGTACTCCGATGCCCACTCCCAGGACAAGTGTAGAAACCACTGTCCACCATATAGGTGTTCCTATGTCAGGCATTGCAGTCCATCCCAGATGTCCTCCCTTCACAAGGGTTTCGGGAACCAAGTGGGCCATATTAGTAAGAGCCTGGTGTGCTTCAGTCACACCTCCTAATTTTGTATATGTTAGGATTAACAGGATCGCCATTCCAACGAACATGAGTATTCCCTGAAAGGCATCCGTGTACATGACGGCTATAAGGCCACCGGTTATAACATAAGCTGCAGTAATGACCGTAAGTATAAGAAGGGCACTATTGTAGTCTATACCTAGTGTGGTCTCAACAAAGCGTGCTCCTCCGATAAGCACTATTCCCGTGTACAGAGGCATAAAGATTCCTATGAGTATACCTGCAAAACCCTGGATGAACCTGGAATCGAAGCGTCTGCCAAGCAGCTCCGGGAATGTGACAGCCCGCAGGTTCTTTCCCATTTGCCGGGTTCTCGGACCAAATACGGCAAAGGCGATAAATATTCCTACGACTACGTTCATGACTGCAAGCCAGAGCAGTCCCATTCCCAGGGATCCCGCTGCACCTCCGAAACCTACTATCGCCGAGGTGCTGATAAAGGTGGCACCATAAGAGATTGCAAGAATGTAAGGGTTTGCCTTGCGGCCTGCAACCATGAAGTCATCGACAGCTTTAGTTTGCTTGTATCCTAACCATCCAAGATAGAAGATGATCATCAGGTATACAAGTACAGCTATTCCAAGCAATGGTGTACTCACAGCCATTAGTTGTCCTCCTTGTTTTCTTCATGATTCCAATGTACCAGACCATATATGATGCAACCAAGAGCACTCCCTATGCAGAGTAAATATGCTAGCCATATCTGCGGGTCATCTATTCCGAGCATTTGTCTTTGTATCTCCTTCTGTGTTGATTAATAGTGTAAATTGTATTTATGTCACACGTTAGCATGATACATAGATTAACCTTTCGATTTAAATATGGCCAAAAACACAGGATGAAGAATATGTTCCACTCGAAAGTGTGCAAAAAAAGGTATTTAAGAGGGTATTCCCTCTTATTTACTAAAGCACTTCTCAATATGCTCTTTAGATGCCGGTTTTGTTAGAAGGCTAACAACTACTCCTAAAAGCATTGAAAGCGGTGTAGCTATAAGTATGGGATCCACCAATGTCCATGTTCCTGTAAGTAATGTTGCCTGGCCAAAGATCGCCTGGCTTATCCCTAGTGCTGTTGCTTCCTTTGCATGCACAAATGTCAACCAAAAAAGGCTACTGAAACTACCTACCAGCAAGCTGGCAATAGCTCCTTCTTTTGTCATGCGTTTCCAGAAAAGGGCTCCAATGTACATAGGCAGGAAAGCAGCTGCTGTTAAACCGAAGAAAATAGCCGTTGCTCTGGCTATGATTCCTGCGGGCAGAATGTAGGCGAGAATTACACTTATAATAATAGTAATGGCAATGCCCAGTTTTGTGATGTTTATTGTGTGTTCGATCTTGCCACGCATTATGTATTCTCTGTAGAGGTCATGGCCTATGGCAGTACCCATATTATGGAATTGTGAACTAAGAGTTGACATGGCGGCTGCAAGAAGAGTGAGCATGAAAAAGACAACGAACAGGTCAGGCATAGCGCTGTTGATGTACTCTGGCATGATCTTGTCGATATTTCCAGCGGCCACATCCATGGAGATCATACCTCTGGTGTTGAAGAAATACACGTTGGAAAGAGCTCCCACTACGTAGGCTACTCCAACCATCATGAAGATAAAAGGTCCGCCGGAAAGCACTGCTCTTTTCAGTGATGTCGTGTTCTTCACGGTCATAAATCTCACAGCCAGCTGCGGCTGAGCAAGTACTCCTATTCCCACTCCGAGAATGATGGTGGATACAAGGGTCCACCATATAGGGGAACCAAATGAAGGCATTGATGTCCAGCCGTTGTGTCCCTGCTCTGCCAGGGTTTCAGGTACCAGATAGGCGAGATTGGTGAGTGCCATATGAGCTGAGGTTACACCTCCAAGTTTCACATAGGTCAATACCATGAGGATTGCCATGCCTACGAACATAAGAGCTCCCTGCATCGCATCGGTATACATCACTGCTATGAGGCCACCTGTGATCACGTAAGCTGCGGTTATAATTGTAAGCAAAAGCACAGATGTGTTGTAGTCGATACCCAGGGCCGTTTCCATGAACCTGGCACCTCCGATAAGCACACTGCTTGCGTAAAGAGGCATGAAGATCGCTATTAGAAGGCCTGAGAATCCCTGAATAAAACGGGACTGGAATCTTTTGCCTATCAGTTCAGGAAAAGTAACGGCTTTCAGATTTACTCCCATTCTTCTTGTTCTTGAGCCGAATACGACAAATGCGATGAATATCCCAACAAAGATGTTCATGAACACAAGCCACAATATTCCCATTCCAAAGGCACCGGCATAGCCTCCGAAACCGATTATGGCTGAAGTGCTTATAAACGCAGCTCCGTAGGAAAGTGCCAGTACGAAAGGATTTACTTTCCTCCCTGCCACCATGAAATCATCGGTGCTTTTGGTTTGTTTGTATCCTAACCATCCCAGATAGAAAGTGATCATGAGGTAAATAAGTACAGCAATTCCAAGAACTATGCTACTTGCCATCAGCTTTCCTCCTTGGGGTCTTTGTCGTTCCAGTGCATCAATCCGTATATTATACAGCCCAGCGCACTTGCCACACTGAGCAAATATGCCATCCATATTTGCGGGTCTTCTATTCCAAGCATCTTCATATCTCCATTGATTGTATTGCCATCTGTTAGCATGGTTCATTCTTTAATCTTTCGAAGATGATCGGAACCCTCTTAACGCTGAGTTGTTATACTGTAACAAGTGAAATCAGATTAAGTGCTACAAAAAGGTTAATTTTTAATACCATAGCGTCATAAAGGAAGATTGCAACAGTCAGCCTGCGTCCACAGGCTTTTAATCATTGGGGTGTTTTCACCCCCCTCCTATTATTTTCATTTTTTACTTAAGACCGGCACGGATGTATGAGACTTTTTCTTTCTCCCAGACTTCCACTACATAGCCTGCTTCCAGAAAGAGCTTTTTCCAGTCTTCAGTATCTCTCTGTACATCGTGGAAGTGGTCTATAGGTTCCACTGCAAACACTTCACCGCCTGGTTTTAGAATCCTTTTGATATCTTTCAATGCTCTTGGTATATCGTTAAGGTGGTGCAACATAAAGAAGCATGTTACCGCATCAAAGTATCTTTCTTCAAAAGGCAGCTCGTATGCACTTGCGGCAACGAAATTTGTGTTTGTCACGCCTTCGATCCCTGCGTTGAACCTGCATTGCTCTATGACGCTGTCAAGCAGATCGATACCGTGTACCAATGCATCCGGTTTTGCACTGGCTATCTTTATTGTAAGGGTTCCCAGGCCACAGCCTACGTCAAGTATATTCTTTCCATGAAGCATCGGGAGAATATCGCTGAAAGCTTTCATTTTCCTGGATTCCATATTACTCAGAGGGAATCGTGCGTCTTCGATACGGTCAAAGGATGTGTACGGCAAAATACTATAGATGGAGGCACCATTTTCAGCCATTAGCCCCCTTACATAATGCATACTTCCTTCCTTGCGGATGTAACTTACAACAGAAGCTCCCATTCCTGCACAAAATCGTCGGTTCAGTTCCTCTCTGCTCTCAGGAAACTTTATTTTCAGAGGATCATGGATTACGATGTAATGTGAGTGTTCCTCAGTGAACAGAGCATCTTCGGCACCGGCGATCTCAATACCGCTTATTGCCTGCTTCCACAGGGGCAATATCTCCATATTCTCTTCTGAGGCATGATTGTGAACTTTCCCTATAGATAATAGATCCATGAACATTGGAACTCTGTTTTCGGATAAAAAGATGTTACTTCAGAGGGAAGGAGGATATGGATGAGAATCTTTAATAACAATTTGAATTCTCGTATTGAGTATTCTAAAGCTGAATGAGTGCAATTAATCAAACTGAAGATTAGCAGTGAAAAATAGAAATATTGAGCCTGTTTCAAAACTCCTACTATTCTTCTTTTTGGCAATGCCAAAAACATTGAAAGCTCTGTTACTTATGATTTAATTCAACAGAACTGTAGTAAAATGAAGATCAATTGAGTTTTGAATCCAGCTCATTGTTTAATGTTTCAATAAATCATCTTAAACATATTCCCTCTTTGTTTTTTTGGCACTTCGAATTGTCCTCTCTGTTATGTCTGCTTAAACATCTCCTTTGCCATGGCAACTCTTTGCTCAAAGTCAGATCCTTCCAGTTCTCCTACAACAGATTCGAGAACCGCAGGTATGTCAATGTGCTGGGGACATTTCTCAACGCACTGTCCGCACTGTCCGCACTGGACGCACAAGGATGCAAACTCTGGTTCCCCTAAAGCGACAGCGCCGCCCAGCCGTGCCGCATACATGAAACGTTCCCCTTCGGGATTGTCGGCCAAGTACAGGTTGTTGTACTCCTCGAAACAGAGGGGAATATTCACGCCTGCCGGGCAGGGCATGCAGTACTGGCAGCCGGTACAGCCCACTTTCATCAGTTCACGATACCTGCTCTCCACCCTTTTTACCAGCTGCAGTTCCGCTTCTGTCAGCGAATCCGGGTATGCCTGTTCTGCAACCCTGAGGTTCTCCTGAATGTGTTCTTCCTCATTCATGCCTGAAAGGACAACCGTGACCTCCGGATGGTTCCATACCCAGCGGAGAGCCCACTGCGCAGGGGCCCTCTTTATCGGGGCTTCATTCCAGATATCTTGCACAGCAGGAGGCACGGTCTTTGTCAGGTTCCCTCCACGGAGGGGCTCCATGATGATAACGCCGAGACCTCTGGAGGCAGCGTATTCCAGACCATCTTTCCCTGCCTGATTTTTTTCATCCAGGAAGTTGTACTGGATCTGGCAAAAGTCCCAGTCATAAGCGTCCACTATCCGGTTGAAATCCTCCCCTGCACCGTGGAAAGAGAAACCTGCATTCCTTATGCGGCCGTCAGCTTTGGCCTTGTCAAGGAAATCAGCCACATCCAACTTCTCGACCGTGTCCCATAGGTCACCAACGAGAGCGTGTATGAGATAATAATCAATGTGGTCTGTTTTGAGTTTCTCCAGTTGAGAATTCAGGAACTTATCCATATCCTCCCGGCTCTCTATAAGCCAGGAAGGGAGTTTTGTTGCGAGTTTCACTTTTTCGCGGTATCCGTCGGTAAGGGCACGACCTAAGAAAGGCTCGCTCTGTCCCATGTGATAGGGCCAGGCCGTATCAACATAGTTTACTCCGTGGTCGATCGCATAGCGAATCTGCTTAGTGGCTCTTTCTTCATCTACACTACCATCTTCTTTTACGGGGAGGCGCATGCATCCGAATCCAAGTATCGAAAGCTCATCACCATTATTTGGCATTTTTCTGTATAGCATTTTTAGTTCTCCTGAATTATTGAATTGTTTAACTTGATTCTCATCGATTTTTTGTTGGCCGCTTATTTTTGCGAGAGATCGATCAGTTTATAACAAAATCTGATTGATCAATCACTCACTGAAGAAAGAAAAAAATTAGTTTTTAGCTAGACCTCTCCAAAAAAGTGTTCATTTTTCTGTTCGCATAATTCTACCCTGCTCATTGTATATTCTCCTTCGATCAAACCGTTTTTCCCATTTCATATGCCTGTTCCATTGCTTTGCTTCCTTTGATATCGCCTATGTTCCAGGCACCTATTCCGTAGATAACGCCTTTTTCATTTGGTCTTTCAAGGCAGGAAGTAAATCCTCTGAAACCTTCCAGCGTTCTCTCCATGGCCGGTTCACTATCGTCAGCGGCTGCTACAATGAAATAGAAATCCTTGTCATTGATCTCTGTGTATCGGGCACAAGTACGGTCTATCAGGGTCTTCAGTTGACCATTCATTGTGTAGAAGTACACCGGTGTGGCCATTACGATCACATCTGCTGCAATCATTTTGTCCAGGATATCATCCATGTCATCCTTTATGGAACAGTTCTTTTTAGTGATAAAACAGGTTCCACATCCTATGCAGTAACCAATGGCCTTATCTCTCAAAAATATTTTCTCCACCTGGTTGCCTGCTTCTTCTGCCCCAAGCATAAACTGGTCACACAACACGTCAGAGTTTCCACCTTTCCTCGGGCTGGCGGACAGCACCAATACTTTTTTACTCATTTGTATGATCCTCCATATATTAGTCGTGTTTTGATTGTCAATACAAACTTTTTATTCTGTCATTCCAATTTTACTCAACCAGTTCGTAACATCTTTTTTCGCAGCACTTACACGAGAGCCATGGATATCCAGTCCCTTTAAAAGCGTTGCTTTCGGACAAAGTTTTGCAATATCTTTTTCACTGTGGCCTAATCCGCTTCCCTCATGTGTACAAAATGGAACAATAATTTTTCCGGAAAAGTCATATTTATCCAGGAATGTGAACACCGGCATCGGCATCGTTCCCCACCAATTTGGATAACCCAGGAATATCACGTTATAAGATTCCATGTTCTCCACATGGCTGGAAAGCTCCGGTCTGGCATTTTCATTCAATTCCTTTTTTGCCACGTTGGTGGTTGCAGAATAGTCCTTGGGATAGGACTGTACTGGATCGATACTGAAAACATCGCCTCCGGTTATTTCCCGAATCATGTCGGCTACCACTTTTGTGTTACCTACCGGCAGATTCACAATCTTTCCACTAACGTAGTTATTACCCGCACGCGAATAATAGGCTATCATACATTTATCTTCTTTTAAATTCGTCATTTCTTGTTCCTCGCTTTCGTTGTATGATTGACTAATCACTCATATATATAATGAAAAAAATTATTTGTTAGCCAGCCCTCTCCAGACTATCTGAAATCCATCCTCTATAAACTCATTTTTATCATGTGATGGATCTGGATCCAGGATCAGGTTCACTACCGTCCTGCTAGCCTGATAAAACATTGAAATGATCAGCTCCGCAGAAAAATCTCTAATCTCTTCCGTTACTATTCCTTCATTTACAAGATCATGGAGAAAGACATACTCTTTCATTACTTCTTCACGCGTATATTTTGTTATATAAGGAGAAGAACAGAACTGCCCTACAAAAAGAAAATCTTCTTGATTGTTTATTCCCCATTCTATTAAATTATACCACATTTTTCTTAATTTATTTTGAAATCTACTCTGTGCTTCAACTTCTTTCCCCATACTGCGGCTTAACTCTCCCTTTACCTCAAAATATAGACCATTAATCAGATCTTCTTTTGTAGAAAAGTAATTGAATAGAGTGCCTGTGGCTACACCTGCTTCTTTTGATATCAGAGCAGTGGATGTGCCGTGAAAGCCTCTTTCAGTGAAGAGCTTCAGGGCCGCTTTCATAATAGCTGTTTTTTTGTCTTTAACCTGTTCTTTCATGCATTATCTCTATAATTGACTGATTAGTCATTTATGTACTAAAATGAAGTTTAATATAAATACTTGTTGGTTTTTTTTTTGAAATTTTGAAATGACTTTTAACATTCCATTTCAAACTCTAAATCCATCACCTTTGAGATGACTTAGAGGAGCAACTAAAAACCTATCAAAAAGTGTTTCTGTCCCTTTTCCAGTCTTTCAGATCCGCAATACTTTTAGGTATGGTTATACTTAATCCCCCTGAAATCTCGTGAACTTTAACTTTTGGCATCAAAACACCTTAATCCGTAAATTAATGTTAAGGATA
>NZ_JBFYLB010000086.1:0-16122 GCF_041305605.1 Methanomethylovorans sp. | reverse complement strand
AAATAAAGGCAAGAAAATACTGGAATCAAGTAAAAGAGGTTAAAATCAAGTTATTAATACATAACCTTGATAGATACGTCAAGGTTACATATATTGCTCAAATGAGCATTTCTACAGAGCCTGTTTATTAGAAACATATGAAGGATAGGCTAGAAGGAGAACTCCGGCCAATCTATAACAGAAAGCGAACTGCGGACTGCCTTTACCTTGCAATAATGTCAGCCTATCCTCTGCTTGTTCAATTTATTCTATAAGGCACATGAAGATGTTATACTGCATCAAAGAACTTAACTGCAAAGTCGCAGAACTTGATGATAACATCTTTGTCCAGCTCGAACTCCTTCCTGTTCCCGAGATAGTTACGGGACGATGGGGTTATCTCCTTGCCTTCATTCAGTTCTTGATATGTTATGCACTTTATGTGCTTCTTTGATATCACAATAAAGTAGCAGTTCTCATATGGATAATCGGGGCCAATATCATTGAATGTGAAAGTTTCATTTTTCCTGAACTTGACATCAGTGAAATAAACCTCGCCGCTGTTCGGATCCTGTATCACAAGGTCAGGCATTCTTTTGATATTTGCTGCAACATCAGTGCGAACATCTTTTAAAAGCTGCATCACTCCGGGAACAGTGTTCAAAATATTGTATCTGAATACACTGTACCCTAAATATGTGAACAATTCTTCAACGAGAGTTTCAGCGATCCTCCCTTTGATCATATTTTCAATGAAGTTGCTATCTTTCTCAGAGATGGTATTTGAGTTGGGACCATTTTGACGATCTGGACATGATTTTGCATTCAAGGCTTCTGTATCTAAGTTGTACTGCGATCTTTGATGCTCCCTGCAAAGAGGACGTTCAAATCTATTCAAAGAATAGTTATACTCTGCTTCTGTGATCTCAGCATTACATTCTGAACAACAGTTATCCATTTTCATACACTCCAAATAATTGGTACATGTATAAGTATATTAATAGTATTTTAATTTTACTCTGTATAAAAAGGAAGTATGTAGTTATATAAAAAGTGCCTGAAACCTATGACAAGATAGCCCACAAGATGTGACTATCGGGATAAGGAATGGATCAGGAAGCTGAGTTAAAGTGTTCTTAACACAAGATCTAAAACTGATCATTTTTCATTTATTGGCTCTGTAGAATAACTATTGAAATCAATATAAAATACTATATAAAGTTTTATGGAGAAAGGGCTTACAGAAACTTGACTGTTTAGTAGATTGATCAGATAGAATGGAGGTAAAACTGATCAGACTATAGACCCCAAACAAGTTTTTCTGCAAGCCTTTGTATAATCATGAATATTTGGGAAGTTCGTTTTTTGAAATTAGGAGTAAGGGTTTCAGTGAAACCCTCACATATTGTATTTAGAGACCGTAGTTCTCTGGCTTGAACACCTTGATCTCGGCCTTGTATTTGCTCATGCAGTCGCTCATGAACTTGTCTGCATCTGCAGTGAGTGCTTCGAGTTCGCCCTTTGCCTTCTGCAATGCGTTGATTTCGAACCTTGTCATTTCAAGGCCTTCTGCAGAGGTCAACAGGTTGCAGCATTCCAGAGCAGCGTTCTTTGCACGGAGGTACAGGTCATTACCGTCCTTTACAATTGCCTGACCGATCTTGTGTGCGTTGTCGTATGCAAGGATGTATGACTGTGGGTCTCTGTACCTGTCAGATGCCACGAGCATGTCCCTGAGGATCTTCTCGTTTCCGGACTTGAGTGCAACGTTCATCAGTGCGCAGTCGTAGCTGAGGGTCTCAGACCAGCACTGGACTGTAGTACCACCGAATTCGGAGTGGTATTCGACAGATTCGTTGGACCATAGGTCACAGCACTGCATGATCAGGTTACCCATAACATCGGAGTGAGCACAGGTGGAGGTCTTACCTTCAAAGGCCATTGGCATACCAGTGATGGCTTTTACGAATATGTTCTCGTATCCGCAGTCTTTTCCTGGGCCTACTGCACCGGCTTCATATCCGGAGAGGGTCCTTGCTCCTGCGAGGCTCCTTGCAATGATAGCGAGGGTGTGTGCCAGGTTCTTGTCCAGAAGTCCGCCTGCAATGAACATTGCAGTGTTTGCCTGTGCACAGTCAGTGTCACCAGCTGCAACGACGTTCTTCTTCTGGGCGACCTTTGCAATGTCCTGCCAAAGGTATTCCATGTCCATGCTGCCCAGTACACCTATTGCGTAGAGCATACCGCCAATGTCGTTCCTCAGAATTGCATAGTCGAAGATCTCTTTTCCACCCATTGATTCAATGGATAACAGGTCTGCTCCGCCTTCTGCAACAGCTTCGAATGATTCCATAACGACAGGGTACTTGTTTCCCCTGAGGTCCATGTAGTCCTTGTTCTCTCTGATGTCACCAGGGGTGTGCCTCAGTGCGGACTTCAGGCCATATTCCTCATAGTACTCTTCCATAATGGTCTTCTGTGCGTGTGCGACCTCGCCTCCCCATGTTGGGTTGTTGGTCATCTGCTGCACGTGTTCTGTCTCGAGTACTACTGCAGGGAAACCTACCTGGACCATTCTCTGCAGAATGTCTCTTGTGATCCTCTGGTATTCATTGACCAGCTTCTCTTTGGAAACTCCTGCTTCTGGCCTGGGTGCATAGTTCACTTCAGCGATAGTGCATCCTGCACCAATCTCTACTCCAAGTCCTGCTTTTACCGGGTATTTTGCACGGCCGAATACCATATCATCTGCATTTGCATAAGCCATCTGTGTGTATCTTTTAACTGCCATTATTTTCACCTCGATTAGTGTTTGTGGAACATTGTTCTAAGCTTGTCTATGCCAGCACCTTTCAGGATAGCATCTGCCATCTTCGGTGCATCTGCTGCTTCTTCACCATAGACACCGAGCGTGTATGTTGAAACGAAGTCCTGGTTAACTGCTCCGCCTCCGCATGCGAATGGGATCTTGATTCCGGCTTCAAGGAGCTGGTCGTTGACTTCTTTGAATGCGTACATAGTGGTTGTCATCAATGCAGTACCTGTTACCATGAGTGGTTTATGTTCCTTGACTGCTGCAAGGACCTCTGCTGCTGGTACATCTCTTCCGAGGTCAATTACTTCATAGCCGTTTGCTCTGAGGAGTGCTGCAACAATTGACTTACCGATGTCGTGGACATCTCCTTCTGCCACGTGGACAACGATCTTGCCTTTTGATTCGGGGGACTCACCGGATTTTTCTTTACAGTACTCGATACCGTCGAGCATTGCATCTGCAGACATCATAACGTTTGGCAGGAAGATTATGCCCTGGTCATAAAGATTTGTTACGACACCCATACCGACCATCAGGGCGTCATCAATGAGGGAAATTGGACTCTTTCCAGCTGCAATGGCCTTCTCAAGACCTGCAATTACATCGTCCTCTTCACCTTCAAAAATAGCTTCAGCAATTGGGCGAATAAGAGCATCCTTTGGATAGAGCTCTGCTGCAGCATCTTCTGGGGTCATTGATTTTTCCATTTTTACATTATATCTTACTAATATATCCTTGTAGTCAATTTTTAACATACTACACTTCCTTCAATTTATTATTAAGGCTTGAACAAGCCTTGATCCAATCTACCTTAGTAGGCCTTTCGACCTAAACATGCAACTCGTGTTTCTATATTTAAACTTTTGCTTTTATTGGTTTTTCTATATATACTTTGCTCATATATGATCCCACTCCCATATGGCAATTATTTAAAAATAGATGTCTATAGATAACGTTTATTTTTATGGTGTAGCACTATTGAAAAATAACCATTCATTCATATGCAACAATACTTATATATCATTAAATAAAACACTTCATCTCATACAAGTATAAAAGCATATAGGTTATATAATATATTCATATATCTCTGCTGAGTAACATGGGGTCTTACCAATTGTGTTTTTTGCAAATTTGTTTTTTCTTTATTGGTTATATGTCTTAACAAACCATAATATTAAAATACTTGAAAATCTCCAAAAGCAAGTACCTATAAATGAACTGTAAATGAATACGAAAAATAACTACCCAGTATCAAAGAATATAATTAATTGCGGACCTGATATATTTTGACTGAACCGAAAAACATCAATAAAACATTAGCTCAAAAAATAAATTAGTGTACAAAAAGAGTAAAATTATATCCGCGCGAGCAGCTCAGCCTGAGATCAATGCCTGTGAAATCTTTCTCTTAGTTCTTTCACACCAGCACCTTTGAGGATTTCATCAGCTATCTTCGAAGCATCTGCGGCATCCTCACAATATACTCCAAGTTCATAACCAAATACAAAATCCTGTTTTACGGCTCCTCCCCCACAGACAAAAGGAATGCAAATGTTATTCTCAAGCAGCATGTTATTGATCTCTTTGAACGAATACATAGTAGTTGTCATCAGAGCAGTACCTGAAAGCATGATAGGTTTTTCTCTCTTGACAGCACTGATCACTTCACTGGCCAGCACATCGCTTCCAAGATCTATGACTTCATAACCATTAGCACGCAGAAGAACAGTAACGATCTTCTTGCCAATGTCATGCATATCTCCTTCTACAACAAAGGACACGACCTTTCCTTTGAATTCATGAGCTGCACTGGACATCTGTTTACAATATTCGATACCATCGGTCATGGCATGCGCTGAGATGATCACATCCGGAAGAAAAAGAATACCTTCATCATATAGTTCAGAAACAATGCCCATCCCCGGCATGAGAGCGTCATCAATAAGAGATAATGGGTCCCTTCCGGCATGGATCGCCGCCTCTAAAGCATCTATCACATCATCTTCGTCTCCTTCAAAAACAGCCTCAACGATTGGTCTTAGCACAATATCTTCAGGATATAGCTCCTTAGCTACCTCTTCAGGGCTTAGCTCCTTCTCAGCCTTTACGTTGTATCGTACCAGGATTTCGGATGGATCGACAGTGATCATATTTATTCCTTCTAATTTATTTTATAGAGCATGTGTTTTTCAGCTGCTTTCTCTGGCAAGGCATATCAGAGCCAAATGTCCATCCCAATTTCCCCTGGTGGTTTTGATCTCTACAGGTATCAGTTCTCCGTCATATGATTCAAATGGGATCCTTATTATGGACATTTTTCCGGCCAATATATCGGCAAGTGCAGTGGCTGTCTCTATGGCTCTGTTCTGAGGATGCAGATTAAGCATGTTCAAACCAAGCAGTTCTTCCTGAGAATAACCCAGGCGTTTGCACAGGAAACTATTAGTATGCAATATACAGCCATCCATATCAAGCACAAATAGGAAATCCTCCAAATTATCTATGATATCTTGCAAATTATTTAGGTTCTTTTGGACATGTACCTGTTCCCTTATGCGCCCTATGGAAGGGCCTACCTGAGAAGCAAGACTTTCAAGTGTACTACGTATATTTTGTGCAATAGCATACTCAGTATGTGATGCAAGCATGAACACTGCTACAACATTACCCTCATACTTAAGGGGTAATATGGCAGTGGCTTCAAGTCCTTCAAAACCAAGGTCTTTTCCATGAGTCATGGAATTTATCTCATAATATAGTTTATAGATCGGATATTCGGTCTTAAGTATTCTGGCATGCAGGGAATTTGCAGAGTATTGCCGGATACTGTTCACAAACTTGAATGACAGGCTTTTATGAGCAACCAGGTTAAGATCGCCTGTAGACTCATCTACAAGGTACAAAGTACCGCAATCAATTCCCTTAACCTGTGTTACAAGCTCAAGGAATTGCTGAAAAAGCTCTTTAATATCAGCCGTAGGAGTTAACAGGGTACCTAGATCTGAACCTATGCGCATGAAATTATTAACGTTCTTGCGTTCTGTAACATCCACTATTATACCATGTATATATTGAATCCTGCCTTCTGCATCTCTTTTAATAACAGATCGTTCATCGATCCATCGGACTTCACCCGATCTTGTAAGGATCCGGTACTCAAGGGAAATATTAGTCCCTCCCTCCTGGAAACATCTTGAAGTTCCATGATTCATCTTTTCAAGATCGGAGGGATGGATTATATTACCATAAAGTATTTTACCGGACATAAATTCCTTTGCAGTATATCCAAACTGAGAAATGTTCTCAGATACGAACTCTACAGGCCAGTTTTCATCGGGTTTCCAGAAGAAAACAATTGCAGGACTGCTTTCAATTACATTTTCAAGGACCTTCTGTACCTCAATTAATTTAAGAAGCTCCTGTTCTCTTGTTTTCTGCTCCGTAATATCCCTGATAATAGCCATGTAAGCTGGCCGGCCTTCGTGCTCGATTATCGACGAGTTGATCTCTGCAGGGATCTTTTTGCCTGCCTTTGAAAGTAGTTCGATCTCATATTTATGAGGAGTCTCACGCTTTTTTTCCAGATTTCTCTTGAACTTTCCAATGATCATGCGGCGATATTCCATGGAAAGAAAGTTTGCAAATGGTTTACCGATAGCCTCTGTACGGGTGTATCCTGTAATTTCCACAAATTTATTATTGGCAAATACCAGGTGATCGTCCTGTAAAATGACAATACCATCATTGCTCTTTTCTACAAGGGTAGAGTACTTCTTTTCAGAGTTTTTGAGTTCCATCTCCGCTTTTTTACGTTCTGCTATGTCCCTTATAGCGATCATCACAGCCGGATCATTTTCATAATATATGAAAGAAAGACTAACTTCAGCAGGAAAAGTGGAACCATCCTTTCTGAAAAAGTCCACTTCATAATTGCGTTTTATACTTCTTTCATCCCTTAGTGTCTTAGTATATCTTTTTAAAAGCATACGCCTGAAATCCAGAGGAACGTGATCAAGCAATACACTATTGATGATTTCTTCTTTCTGGTACCTCGTTAACTCCAGGAATTTAGAATTTGTGAACCTTAAGACATCTTCCTGTATTATGATTATACCATCATTCCCCTTTTCCACCAGGGCAGAATATTTCGCCTCTGATGCCTTAAGTTCCATTGCAGATTTTTTGCCGGAAGTGACATCTTCAATGGCAAGTACGATAATCCTGTCTGCTCCATTCAATGTGTTAATTGTTTTGGAATTAACGAGTACCACACGATGTCCTATTTTGTTGAAATGTTTTTCTAGTTCCAGATCATTGAACTCTGTGCCCTCTTCCAAAAGTGCTGACATCCTTGCCTTTAGAGAAGGAATATTCCACTGCCCGTCTTCAATATCGTATAAGAACTGACCTTCGGTTTCTGATGGTTCTGTTGTGAACAAACGGTAGAATGAAAGGTTCGCAAATATTATTTTCAAATTAAAATCAAGTACTAGCAGCGCTTCTCTTACAGTATTGACAACACTCTTAAGGTAATCATTTTCCGGCCTGAGGGATAACTCTGTCCTTTTACTTTCCGTAATATCTACAATTATTCCGTGCAGATATTTCAGGATACCTTCTTCATCACACTGTCCATGTAAAAATTTTGCTACCCAGTGTACATCACCTTTAATGTCCAGTATCCTGTATTCCAGAAAAAGACACGGCATGTTTTCCCGGTCCCATTGTCGGATCACATACTTCAATTTATCCATGTCATCCGGATGCACTATCTCAGAATAGGTAAGCCGGCCTGATATAAACTCATCTGACGCGTATCCAAGTTGCTCTATGTTCTCTGAAACGGAATCTACGGGCCAGTTCTCCTCATTCTTCCATGAAAAAGTAAATACAGCATTATTGCAAAATGTAGTTCCAAGCCTTTTTGTTAAAACGTCCATTTTTACACCTGCACTTTTCAATGTTAGTGCCCGTTTTTTAGTAAAGGGATATTATTCCTGTGACATAGACTATCTCTGAATTGCTGACAATACAGATATTGGTATTAATGAAGCTATTGACCATCATTGAAAGATTCTGTTAGCTCAAAAGAGAATCTTAAATACAAGTTTGCCAGATTATATATTAGCTCGCATCCAAACATTGATACTTCCTTCCTTCGATCCAATCTACAGAGGAGTATTCACGAAGATGTGAGCTACATTTCTCGTCTTGCACATCACTCATGAACATTTATATATATTGGTAGGTATAATATTCTGATTTTAGTACAGGATACAATGTACAAATATTCCTGATATACTAATCCGTTCACATGAGGATCAGGTCTTATTGTACAGGTAATTGCAAGAGATATACATGAAACATTTCAAAGGAGTTGTTTGATTGAATTCTTCAGGAAACGCAGTCAAGAGTAAAAAGAACTTAATAGTGATCGGAATTCTCCTCTTAATATTCCTATTACTTACTACAGTTGCTGCAAGTGGACTTGTGAATATCCCCATCTTAACCCACGTGCTTGGTACGGATGAAGCAAAAGATCTGGGTGTTGAAGTTGACCCTGTTCTTTTTGATCAAATGGTAGAAGAAAATGGTATAACCCTTAAATCTCCTATTTCAGAATACCAGCTCACAAGTAACATACAATATTCTGACCCGGCACCTATGGATATTACACTTTCCAGTTCTCAATTGAGCTCATACCTGCAGGCCACTAACAATGAAGGAGCTATAAAACAGATCCAGGTAAAATTAGGCGATAATAACGAAGCAGAAATGTCAGCGTATGTTGACCTGAAAGATTATGGCTATGATTTCAAAGGTCCTGTGTATGCTTCAGGCCGCTTTGAGAAAGATAGTGATTCCACTGTTCGGATGGAAATCTATGAAGCAAAAGTTGGCATGCTGCCCATTCCAGATGGTAGTGCCGACAAAGGTGAGCAGGCATTTGAAGATATGATCAATTCAAATCTTGCAAAGATGCCTGGTCTGAATATAGAAACCCTCGAAATAGAGGATGGACAGCTGCATTTCGATGGGGATTTCCCCAAGACGATGGAAGTTGTGTGATCCGGATATACGAGTTTCCAGGACATTGGCTCATGTCGGAGATCTGACTTGAGCCACATCTAATTTTCACTAGATATATCTAAAGGAACTATTTCAAGAATCGCATGCAAGGCATCGAAAATAGAAAAACTTAATATATTAGGTTGTGTTTGAATTGAGTATGATAGCAACAAAATCTTTCATGGTCAAAGGCGCTGGTGTTCATAAAGACAAGCTTGCATCTTTTGAATTGGCCTTGAGGAATGCAGGTATCGAAAAATATAACCTTGTATCTGTTTCAAGTATATTGCCTCCCAATTGTAAGATCGTAAAAAAGGAGGAAGGTCTTCCTGAACTAAAGCCAGGAGCTATAGTACATTGTGTTCTTGCAAGGAATCAGACCAATGAGCCTCAACGCCTGATGGCAGCTGCAATTGGTACTGCTATACCGGTGGATGCAAAGGAACAGTATGGATACATTTCAGAACATCATTCCTTTGGAGAAGATGAGATCACTGCAGGAGAATATGCAGAGGACCTTGCTGCAACCATGCTGGCAACAACACTGGGTATTGAGTTTAACGTCGAGTCTGCATGGCATGAGCGGGAACAGGTTTACAAAGCAAGCGGTCATATTTTTGATTCACTCCACATCTGCCAATGTGCAAAAGGAGATAAAGATGGGAAATGGACTACAGTCGTGGCTGCAATGGTATTTATCATACCATAGTTCTCGTTTTCTCTACGCTTTCTTTTATTTTCATTAACAGTTGTTTTGTTTGAATAGAGTTTTATAGTGCTTGCTTAATATAATATTTGATGCGTTCACAGTTCTACGATTTCGTAAGTAGGAACCGATGGAACCTGCTACTTGTCTTAAGTGTTCTTATTTTTGCAGTCCTGATAGTTTATTCTATTGGACAGGATAAACAAAACACAAGTGCAAGCATGGAATACAATGCAGAAATGGAAGCCATGCAGATCAGCTTGAACCTTAGCACTGAGCTTGATGAAGCTACTCAGGAACTTTTGACAATGTATGATATTAAGACAAGTTCACCTCCCCTAAGTCAGGAAGAGTTCTTTATCAAAACCGGACCGGTACTACATAAGAATACATTCCTCTCTTCCATCTACTTCATTAACACTGAAAAGAAACTGGTTTTCAAAGTACCGGCAGATAGCAATACGCCATCAGCAGCATATGGTGATAACAATTCAATATTAGAACTATCTATGTTGCTCTCAGAATATACCGAAAAGCCATACCTTTCAAAACCATATCAGGTCACGCCTGGAAACTACTATTATTCATTACTGGTACCCTATGAGAATCACTCTTTTTTCCAGCTTACTTTCACACCTGAACGTATTTTTGCACAGTCAGCGGCCTTCAGAAAGAATGATGGAATGTTATTAAAAGTGATTGATGATCAGAAAGTAGTATATATATCGCCTGATTATGAATCCCAGGTTGCTCGATCCGATGAATTCCTTACCACTTCACTCATACCGTTATATAACAGGGAAATGCTCCTTTATGCCTTGCCGTCTGATTCCATGTTAAGCGCGCATATGGAACTGTGGAATACTTTTGGGCATTGGAGCATTTATCTGATATTATTTATCTTGCTTGTTATTGTAATGTTTCAGATGTTCGATATAAGCGAACGCAAAGAACATGAACGGAAACTAGAACTATCCGAAACAAAGTTCAGATCCATATTCAATAGTGTTAATGATGCTATTTACATCACAGATCTTAGAGGAAAGTTTCTCGAGGTCAATAATGTAGCATGTGAAAAATTGGGTTATTCCAAGAAAGAACTGCTCAAAATGCAGCGCTGGGAGATCATGCTTCATCATTCACCCGAAGAAACGGAAAGAAAAATAAATGCTGTTCTTAAGAATATGGAATGCTTTTCAGAGGCCGTGCACGTTAGCAAAGATGGACTTTTGATCCCTGTAGAACTGAGCAGCCGTTTGATAGATTATGAGGAACAAAAAGCTGTAATAAGCATTGCAAGGGATCTTTCTGAGAGCAAGAGGGCAGAAATGCTGCTTAAGTCCAACGATGAACTAAGGCAGCTAACTCGAATGAAGGACCTTTTCACAGATATACTCAGGCATGACCTTCTTGGCCCGGCATCTGTGATGAAAGGTTACACTGAGATTCTCCTTGATACAACTGAAGACCCTGAGAAAAAGCAATTGCTTGAGAAAGTCTTTCAAAATGAGCTTAAGCTTATTGAGATGATCGATAATGCTGCAAAGCTTGCAAAGTTCGAGAGTATTGAAGAACTTGATTTCAAGATAGTTGACCTTCTTCCTCTGTTAATGTCAGTTGCAGACCGCTACCAGGCACAGTTACAGGCAAAGAGCATTTCTTTGAAAGTACCTCTGGAAAAGGAATACAATGCCTTGATAAACCCTATAATTGCAGAAGTATTTTCCAACATACTCTCCAATGCCATCAAATATAGTCCACCCAACAGCGAGATCCTGGTCAGTATAGAAGATGAGGTGACAAATTGGAAAATACTTGTAACAGATTCGGGAGAAGGTGTGGAAGCCGACGACAGAGAACAGATATTTGATCGTTTCAGCAGGGCCCATAAGGGCGGGGTAAAGGGAAGCGGCCTCGGACTTGCCATCGCAAAAAGAATAATTGATTTGCATGGCGGAAGGATCGGTGTAAATGGTAATCCCGCTGGCAAAGGGAGTGTATTCTGGTTCTCCATAAAGAAAGGCGGTTGATATTGCAGCAGATCAGTTCTTTTTCTTTTTTTCCTGCTCAATTGCAGAGTCCGGTGAACCTGCACACCAGGCATCGATCTCTATATCAGCTATGCTTTTGGATTTGGAAGGCTGAGGTGGAAGCTTGCACCAGGCATCGATCTCTTCTTCCATTGTAGGAACTGTGATATCCTTTTCCTTTTCAGGCGCCTTTTTCACATTTTTATTGGCGGACATGGTTTTATCCTTTTCACTAATGTTTAAAGATACGATGGATTTTTACGTTATATAAGGATGATGTATTCACATAGTCTTGTAATTTTCTACTCAATTGCATGAGCAATATATTTAAATATCATAATTAACTAGTAGGATTCCGTATACCTTAAAGAGGAGTACCATGACAGAAAAAATAGCATCAAAAAAGGAACAACCGGTTCTCAAGTTGAGACCTGTCCTACATGGATTCATGTTAAACGAAAAGGCCCATTTCCTGTCAAAAGGCAAATCGATCAAAAACATTCTATACTATTAATTTGCTAGCAAAAACTAATTTCATGTTTTCAATGGCCGCTTTTCAGTGCCATTTCTCATCTTTTTAAAATATTTTTTCATATGAATAATCTTCATCTTTTGAGGGTTGTATGATCATTTATTGTCTGCACCATATTAAATTCGAGAGTTTTGGTAACCTGAAAGAGTGGGCACTTATTCATGACTATGTCCTTGAAACTACTGATCCCTCTACCTGTCATTCCTTTCTGTCTCCCGATGAATTCGATATGCTGGTCATCATGGGTGGTACTATGAGCATATATGAAGAAGATAACCATCCCTGGCTGCACAAAGAGAAAGCATTTGTACGAGAAGTCCTAAGGATCGATAAACCGATATTAGGTATATGTTTTGGGGGCCAGATGCTTGCTCAACTGCTGGGTGCACATGTCGGACCAAATATCTACAAAGAGATAGGATGGCATAATGTAGGGAAAACCCCGCAATGCAATACTTTTCTTAAAGGTTTACCGGACACTTTTCCTGTTTTCCAGTGGCACAGTTATACGTTCGATATACCTGAAGATGCCGTTAGATTATTTGAAAGTGAAGCATGTAAAAATCAAGGCTTCATTTACAATAATAATGTCATAGGATTACAATTTCATCCTGAAGCCAATGATATGTGGATTAAAGAACTAATACACCATTGCAGGGGAGACATGGTGCAAGGCCGCTATATCCAAAATGAGGAAAGTATGTTATGCAGAGAAACAGAATTAGGCATATCAAAAAAGATCATGTTTCAGCTACTTGATACACTTTCTTTAATAAAACTCTAAATTTAATATTCTGTATATTAGACTAATACAGTGCAAAGTTCAACGCCTTTTATATAAGACTGCATCTCATACAATCTCAAAGTCTAAAAGGTGAACCACATGTTTGTGCTTAGTATCATTGCCTGCAGGATGTTCGAAGATGAGATTGTCTGCATGGTAGAAAAACACGGAAACATTGCTACATTGATCATAGTCGATGATGAAAATAGTACGGGAATTGCCAGCAAATTAGAACAATGCGGGTGTACTTACAAGTTTTTACCTTTCGAAAATGTACAACAGTTCATCACCCATGCTCCCGCAGATAGCACTATAGTCATAATACATATGCTTGAACTTGCATTACATGCAGTACCTGAAAATCTCAGAAGAACAGTTTATGGGAAAATAGAACAAATGAGCGTATATTCGCAGGCTATCCTATTGTTCTATGGGCTATGCGGAAATGTGCTGGGCAAGGTCGAAACAGAAATGGGCAAATGTTCCTGCCCTGTATATATCCTTAAGGAGGAGAATGGCGAGATAGTAGATGACTGCATAGGAGCGGTGCTTGGCGGCAGGGCTGCCTATCTTGCTAAATTGAAAAGTTTCAGAGGAGTGGGTACTTTTTTCATGACCCCTATGTGGGCTGCCAACTGGAAAGAAATGATCAGGTCCGCAGGAATAACCAATGATCCGGATAATACCAAAATGGCAAAGTATGTTTTTGACTATGCAGGTTACAAAAAAGTAGCAAAGCTGAACACCGGCCTTATGTATGAGCTGGGATTTGACATGATGGTAGCAGAGTTTGCCAGAACTTTTGATTTTGAGATAATTGAAATGGATGCGAATTTATCCCTCATTGAGAAATGCTTTTGCAGTGCACTTGATGGAAGGAAAGACCCGAAGTAAATTGTAACACCTTTTACATCGAAAATCGATGGCTCGAATATATTTATATAATATAAAAATACTATTTATCGTATAAAATGTAATTTGAAATTATTGTATTCCATTTGATCATGAAAATTTATACCGAATACCAGCTATATAGATCTAAAAGATGTGAATGAAATGAAAAGAATACTGGTTGTAGAGGACAATCCGGTAAACATGGAACTGACCGTTGACCTGTTAGATTCCTTCGGTTACTATGTGATCCAGGCTATCGATGGCTTTGAAGCTCTGGAAAAGGTCAAAGAGCAGAGAGTTGACCTGATACTGTTGGACATCCAGCTTCCAAAAATGGATGGAATGGAGGTCCTTTCAAGGCTTAAGTCTAATCTTCAGACAAAAGATATACCTGTAGTAGCTCTCACAGCACATTCAATGCGAGGAGATGAAGAGCGTTTTATCGAAGCCGGATGCAGCGGGTATATTTCAAAACCTATTGACATTCATTATTTTAGAGATACTGTCAGATCGCATCTGGGAGAAACTGTACCTTTGTAAGGTCAAGTGATGCCTATGCTAACGGGCAGAAACTTACTTACTGTCCTTATTAAGATCAGTAGCCTTTTTTTTCTGTTAGTACTTTTGTTCTCTTCTCTGGCAAGCTCTGAAGAGAATATTGTTAATATTGGCGTAATGGTAAGATCAGACAGTATCCATACAATGGATAAATGGAATTTTACTGTCGATCATCTTAATTCTGAAAGTGATACTTCTGTATTTAAGCTGGTTCCGATGGAATTCAATAATTTCAGTAAGATCGAAGCAAATGAGATAGATTTCATCATTTGCAATCCGTGGATGTATGTAGAAACAGAGAACAAGTATGGGATAACAAGGATTGCAACGCAGAAAAATGTATGGGAAGGTAAACCCTATACAATGCATGGTGCTGTTTTTATCACTCGGGTCAACAGAACAGATGTGAATTCACTTGAAGACCTGAGAGCCAAGTCTTTTATGTATGTAGATAATGCGTCTTTTGCAAGTTATTTGATCACATTGCACGAACTGCAGCAAAAAGGATTGGAGCATAGTCTTTTCGGAAAAGTCTCTTTTGGTGGCAATAGCAGTGCAATTGTATTTGCTGTAAGGGATGGAAAAGTGGATTCAGGCGCTATCAGGACAGGTACGCTGGAATTAATGGATGCCAGGGGCCTGATAAATATAGAGGATTTTAAAGTACTGGACCAGCAACATGTGGAAAACTTTCCTTTTCTGCTAAGTTCAGAACTCTATCCTGAATGGGCATTTGCCAGGACGAATATTGTATCTGATGAACTTGTGGAAGAAGTGGTAATCGCGCTTTTGAATATGCCTGATGAAGAAGGAGGATGGACTGTTCCCCAGGATTATCAGCAGGTACATGACCTTATGCGAGATATGAAAGTGGGACCGTATGAAGATTATGGCAAAATGAACACTACTGAAATAATAAACAAATATTTCTTTTTGTTTATTTTGATAGTTATGTTCTCGTTCGTTATAGCTTTGACAACTACATATGTTGATTCTGTGAACCGTCAGCATAAAGAGGAACTGATCAAGCGAGAAAAAGCAGAACAAGCATTGATGGAAAGTGAAGATAAATTCGCTAAGATCAGTACCTCCGCCCAGGATGCTATCATAATGATCGATAATAAAGGGATGATCACTTTCTGGAACCGCGCTGCTGAAAAGATGTTCGATTATAAAAAAGAAGAAGTCATGGGCAAATATCTCCACGATCTGATAGCTCCTGCTGAATACACAGGCAGCTATAAAAAAGGTCTTGCAGGGTTTATGGCTGAAGGCAAAGGACCTGCTATCGGACCGATCATCTCTCTTAAGGCTCGGAAAAAAACGGGGGATGAATTCCCTGTAGAATTGTCACTATCCTCTTTTGTACTAAGGGATGGAACTTGGAATGCTGCCGGCATTATTAGGGATACTACATACAGAAAGAAAGCTGAAGAGGCCCTGATCGACGCAAGGGTCGCTGCTGAAGCGGCTAACCGCACCAAGAGTGAATTTCTTGCTAATATGAGCCATGAACTACGCACGCCTCTTAATTCCATTATAGGTTTTTCAGATATGCTGCTTGAAGGAGTTGTGGGAAATCTCAATGAGAAACAAATCAGGTATCTAAGAAATATATCCGGCAGTGGCCATCATCTTCTTACTCTTATCAATGATATACTCGACTTGTCAAAAGTGGACTCCGGAAAAATGCAAATATCCTATGAGAAGTTCACCATAAACGAAGTTTTTACTGATATAAGGAATAATTTA
>NZ_JBFYLB010000085.1:0-53584 GCF_041305605.1 Methanomethylovorans sp. | reverse complement strand
TTGTCGAGTTCTTCAGTGATTTGCTTTTCCCCGATACCTTTGAACTCACCGTCAGGAGAGAGCACTTTGACAGGGATGCCGTCAACCGGTGCCCAGTGGATGATCTTCATGCGGTCCTTTTTAAGGTTGGCAACTTCATCACCTACATAACTAGCCTGTAGCGGAGAAAGTGAAGTGATCTCTACATTGTACAGGTCCTTGAGGCGAATGCGTGAGCCTACCTGAAGCTGTTCCACATCGTCCTTGCACACAAGCACCTTGTCTGCAACATCTATGCTGCGATGTCCCTTGTTCTCGGTAGGGTGCTTAGGGGGTTTGACTGTGCGGGGCTGTGCATCGGCTATCGTAAGTTCCACAGGGTCCCATACGAAGAAGTACCTGCTCGCGATTGGATCCACCATTTTCCTGTTCTCGGCGTACAGCGTGTCCATGCTGATGCTCACATCGGTCTCGCCCACACCCATCTCTATCATGAACTTGCGAATGGCCTGGGGCAGTATTCCCCTTCTGCGCATAGCTCTCAGGGTCGGCAGGCGCGGGTCATCCCAGCCGGAATATTCACCTTCCTCTATGGACCGACGCAGGGTGCTGGTACTGAACTTGCCGAACTCATGCATCTTCACCCTGCCCCAGTGCAAAGTTTTCGGGTATTTCCAACCCAGATACTTGTAGATGTAGGTCTGGCGTGTTTCACTATCCATAAGGTCCTTGCCCCGGATGATATGGGTAGTGCCAAGCTCATGATCCTCAATGGCACCCTCAAAATCGAGCAGAGGCCACACTACGTACTTGTCATCGACCTCCGGCCGCGGGTGAGACTGTTTAACAATGCGGAATATTCCGTAATCCCTTATTGCAGGGTCCTTGTGCTTGATGTCGGTCTTCAGACGCAGCACGGCATCCTTCGCTTCATATTCCCCGGCCAGCATTTTATCCCAGTGCGTGAGGTTCTCCTGCGGACTTATGTCTCTGTGAGGGCAAGGCTCGCTGATATCCTTGTGGTTCTTGAAATCTTCGCTGGTACAGAAGCATACGTATGCTTTGCCCTGTTCGATGAGCTGGCGAGCATACTTATAATACAGAGGTATCCGGTCAGAAGCAATGACCACCTGGTCAGGCACGGCACCCAGCCACTTGCAATCGTCCAGGTACCAGTCGTAAGCCTCAAGCATAGGCCGCTTAGTCTGCGGGTCGGTATCATCGAACCTGATAATGAGCTTGCCCTCGTACATCTTCACATACTCGGAGTTCACCACTATGCCACGGGTACTTCCCAGGGTAGGAGGACCATTGGGATTGGGTGCAAAACGCATGACCACTTTTCCACACTCGGCACCTTCTAGAGGTTTCAAACCCTTTACAGGCTCCTTTTTTGCACACATGTTCTCTATCATTTCCGGAGCAAGCACTTCAAGTCTTGCCTGCCATTGCTCGGGAGTTTCTTTGGATACCCTTTCAAGGATCTCCTGTATCAAAGGCGAGACTTCCTTTGCACTGGCTCTCAGATGGGTGCACTCACCCATCACCTTCCCCATCACAGCCGCAAGTTGCGGGGCTTTTCCATATTTCACGGCATTTTGAAGTGCGTATTTCTCAATGATCTGTTTATCCTCATCAGTTAATGTCATCCGGACTCTCCCTGGATACGGAATTTAATTCCTATGTCATCTGAAGCGTATTATTTTGGTTTTAGTTGAGTGGAAACTAGTTAAAGTTAATGTTCTGTGAACCAAGACATTAAGCACAAAAATATAAAAATATATATCTCTTTTAGAACATACTACAAATATCAGATTGATCTTCCAATCTGAAGTATAGTGGCTGTCTTTTCCTGAAGTCTGGTCATATCGCTCTCAAAGTCCTTCAGGAATTTCTCCACAGCAGGACCTGCTATAGCACCCTGTATAGATGGTTTTATAAGTTGTTCCTGCTCCAGCACCCGGAGTGAATAGCGTACTTTATGGGTAGGCATTCCAGTCTCTTCGGCAATCTTAAGTATGCCGATCGGTCCCTTCTCAACTACTGTTTTGAGGACCATCAAGTGCCTTTCAGACAGGTCCATTTCCCGTTCGATCTGGTCGAAAAGCATTATACCACCTTGTTCTGCAGAATACCTATACCTTCGATATCTATCTCTACCACATCTCCGGGGTGAAAAGGACCTACACCCGGAGGAGTACCTGTGGCGATGATGTCACCAACCTCAAGTGTCATGATGTTGGATATGAATTCGAGTAGATAAGGTATTTCAAAAATGAGATTTGAAGTGCAAGAGTCCTGTTTTGTCACGCCGTTTACCCGACTGCGTATGCATACGTTCTCCGGGTCTATATTGGCTGCAGGTACTATGAAAGGACCAACAGGTGCAAATGTGTCAAAGCTTTTAGCACGTGTCCACTGGCCATCCCTGCGTTGAAGATCCCTTGCAGTGACATCGTTAAAACATGTATAGCCAGCTATCACATCAACTGCCTTTTCTCTTTTGATGTTCTTGCAGCGTTTGCCTATGATCACAGCCAGTTCCGCTTCAAAGTCCACCTGCTCGCTCATACGCGGATAAACTATCTTATCCAGATGCCCTATGACAGATGAAGGGGGCTTTAGGAAAAGCACCGGTTCTTTAGGTATGGGCATATTTACCTCAATGGCATGGTCATGGTAGTTCAAGCCTACGCATACGAGCTTCGTGGGCACAGCAGGGGGAAGAATGCTCAATTCGGAAAGTTCGAAGACCTTGCCTTCAACATTACCTTTTCCAAATACCTTGTTGCCATCCACGTTCCCATAAAAGGTTTCATCCCTGTACCTGAAGCGACCCAGCATATGGTTATGGATTTGCTTTCATTGTAGATAAGAGTGAGTGTTAGAAATAGCAAAAGTTTGGTGTATTTCTAGAGCACAAAAAGTACTCTGTACATTCAAATAGATGCCTCGGGTAAATTATTTAAGCTGACTCTGTGTAATTCCTCTTATGGATTGGTATGTGATAGATGCAGTGGAGGTAGCTTACGAGCGTACAAAAAGGTGCCTTTTTGAGCCCTTTGATCTCTGGAAATGGGTAAAACTTGCCATAATACTCATGCTCGTGGGTGGAGGGTCGGGTCACGGGGGAAATTCTTTCAACTCATTTTCAAACTCAATGGATTCAGACTATGGTTCCGGTTATGGCTCAGGTTATGGTTCGGACTATAACCCATTAGACTCTATAGGCGATACATTTGACTCGATTTTCAGTGCAGCTGTAATGGCAATTATAGCTCTGGTACTTTTCCTGATAATTATTTTCATGTATGTCTCAAGTGTCATGGAATTCGTGTTGGTGGAGTCTCTTGTCAGCAATAGTGTTAAGTTCTGGGAATACACTCGCCATTTCCTTGGAAAAGGGTTTCAGCTATTCATTATCAGGATCGCAGCACTTTTGTTGTCTCTGTTAGTGCTTGCAGTGTTGTTACTTCCATTTGTTCTTCTATTTGGGATGCCTTCAGGTGATTATTTCTGGTTGTCGTTCATCGGCGGAATGATGCTGGTTATATTCCTGGTTATTATTTTTGCAGTCATTGCCTCTGTTTTTGGATCATTCATAAGCATGTCCATACCCATAGCACTATATAACAATGTAGGAGTGTTGTCAGCTATTATGGAAGTTCTCAGGAAGTTCAAACTTGACTGGCAACAGATAGTTGTTTACTGGGTAGGAAGAGCAGTGTTGGGAATAATCGTTGGCATAGCAGCGCTAATTGTCATGATGCTCGCAATTCTGGTAACACTATTACCTTTCCTGATAGTGGATGGTATTCTCTACCTGTTGTTATCTTTGGTTCTATCAGGCTCAGAGTGGATAGTTCTTGTCCCGTTCATTCTGGTGGAAGTAATACTTTTCATAATTGTCATGGCTTTGGTAAGCATGCCTTTTGGAGCATTTCTCAAGTACCACATGCTGTCCTTTGTGGAAAAATGGTATCTGGAAGCAGGCATTCCTTTTGATCAGGGAATTGACCTTAAGGCATAGCAAGTAGCCGGACCGTTGATCTGGTCCTTATCTTTTTTCCCTTTCTTCTGTTGTTTTTGAAACATTTTTAGAAACGTTTGCTCAAACGCATACTATATATAAGTATACTTATTAATTCTAATATAGCGGTAGGCAATATCTTCTACCGCTTTTAAAACGTTCAGATCCGATCAATGAAATGTGGGAGAGACTAGGTTGGGTACATCTGAACACGGCCTAATGCTGATACTTAATTGGGGGAATTATAGATGAAATCATATAAGAGATCTATCTCAGTACCTCTTTTGATCCTTATTTTAATTGCGGGGATAGTTGTTACTGTTGGAAGTGCTCAGTCAGCTGATACTTCTTTGTATTCCCAGTATGGAGGATCAGCAAGGATAGTAGATACTGATAATACTGCTTCGGTACAAGTGGCACCATCCGGGATGAATCAATTTGTGGTTATACGTACCTTAAGTCCTGATATCATAGAGGTTGAAGTGGGCGATACAGTTACATGGACCAATCACCAAAGGCCAAAAAAGCCAATAGTTCTGGTAAGTGAGGATGATATGTGGGAACCCCAGACCATTTATTATGGTAAGTTCTTCACCTACACTTTCCTGAACCCGGGAACATATACCTTTAGCATAGAAGGTACACAGATGGAAGGTATAGTGATTGTCTCGGAAAAGAGGATGGAAAGCGTGGCTGAAGAAGAATCAGAAACTGCTACAGCTCCTGGTTCAATGCCCATGATGATATGGAACCAGACGAAAGATGTAACTGAGGGTATGATGCAAACCGTAACAGGAACCATTGCACAGCTTACCCGGGAGACAAATGAATTCCTTATGATAAGAACCCTGGAACCTACTTATATGGAAGTGCAGGCTGGTGAAACTGTTGCCTGGCATAATCTGCAGAGACCAAAGATGCCTATCGTGGTAGTAAGCAAAGAGAACCTGTGGGAACCACAGACAATCTATTATGGCAAGGTATTCAGTTTCGTTTTCGATACACCAGGTACCTATACTTTCATGCTGGAAGGCACTAATATAACAGGTACGGTAGTTGTTTCAGAGGTTTCCATGGCAAATGTACCGGAATCTGCAGAAGAGGCAGTCGTACCTAATGTTCCGGTATCAAGTCCGGTGATGGTGCAAAATGAAACAAGGGAACAAGTAGAGGAAAGAGCCGGGGAAATGGTGCAAACTGTTACCCAGACAAGGGAGTTCCTTATGATAAGAACCCTGGAACCCACATCAATGGAAATAAATGTGGGGGAATCTGTTACATGGAGAAATCTTCAAAGGCCGAAGATGCCGATAGTGGTGGTGAGCAAGGAAGATCTTTGGGAATCCCAGACCATTTACTATGGTAAGGTCTTCACTTATACATTCGATAAAACCGGTACCTATACTTTCATGCTGGAGGGCACTGATATATCGGGAACCATTATAGTGGTTTGAGTACATCTTCCCCTTTCGGGGAAGAAGCATACTTTTTAGTATTACTCAGATCAGTCGTGTGATCAGGTAAAGGACCAAAAGAACAATTGCACCCACAAGCCAGAATTTTATGGTTTCTGAAATTGGTATTCTCAGATTGGCGTTTTTTCCATCCATTTCAACATAAGAAGAGATCCCTGCTTTCTCCATTTGGATTTGTTTTCTTTCCTTACCAGTGGTTGATGTATTGCCTGCTGTAGGATTTTTGCCGGAAGTTGTAGGAATATCTCTCTTAATCGTATTATCATTTTTTGGCTCAGGTGATGAAGTAATAACCACAGTTTCATTTATTTTGTCAGGCATATTTTGTCTCGGTACATTATCATCCGGAACAATTTCCGGTTCAGGGCGGTTAAAACTGATCACTTCGGAAGACTTTACAGACTCCGGATCGGTTGGAATGAGATCTTTTTCCTCTTCAGATGCCGGAACCTCAGTTTTTCTTATATTGCTGAACAATGATTCTTCTCCCTGTGGAGGAGTAAAGGGCACGACTTCTTCAATTTCTTTTGCAATGACAGATTCTGTTTCCCCTTCAGGTGTTTCAGGTAAATAATCCTCTTCAGACGGTGTATATTGTGTCTCTTCCTGTGCATACTCTGTTTGTTCCCCTGTCATATCCGGTACATTGGTGTCTTCTTCCGGGAACGAGTTTGTCTTTTTTACACGAATATCCAGTGAAGGATCAAGAAGCGTAGCCCTGTCATAGCTTCTTTTTGCTTCGTCGAACCTGCTCAGGTCTTCAAGGATCCTGCCTCTTTTTAACCATGCACTGACATTATTAGGATCTAATTCAAGAGAACGGGTAAAATAATCCAGTTTCTTTTCCGGATCCTGGCTTTTGATCCCCATGTTAAACCAATTCTCTGCTTCCTTTTGTTTCTTCTTGGATTTTACGTCATCCATCAAACCCATAAGCACACCTCATTTCATTAACAAACCAATATATCTGCCATCCTTACAACTTATCAGATCCATTGGTATATATAATATACTGAAATGTAGGCATCAGTGATAATTGTTTAGCAATGAGCCTTGTATCAGAACAACTTTTTTTGTCCTGACGGTCCTCTTGCGTATTTACCGAATTCACTGCCTACCAGCTCTTCTCCGTTAAATACAGGTCCGTCCTTACAAACCCTCAGGCCGGCATCGTCCATACAGCATGCACCACAGACTCCGATCCCACACTTGAAATACCTGTGAAGGCTGAACTCCGTGTGTTTTAACGCTTCTTCCCGTTCAAGAATATCAAAGACCCTCTTCATCATCATTTCCGGACCACAGGTATAGATCTTGTCGTATCCTGAGATATCAAGTTCGTCCAGTACATCTGTCACAAAGCCGCAGCGATGTGCAGAGCCATCATCTGTGGTGATGTAGACCTGTCCGCATTGCAGGAATCTGTCCATAAATAACAGTTCATTGACATTCCGGGCTCCCAGAATGGTGGTTATCTGAGAACATGTGGAAAAAACCATCTCGGCAAGTGGTGCCAGAGGTGCTGCACCTACTCCTCCTGCAATAAGTAATACATGTTCTCCCTCTTTTGGAAGTGTGAACCCTCTTCCAAAAGGTCCTCTCAATCCTACATGCCCACCTTCCTGTATTTCGAACAAACGTGATGTGGCATCACCGACTTTCTGCACGGTAACGGCATTTTTGTAGGAAAGTGTCATGGGGATCTCATCCACTCCTCTTATCCATACCATAACGAACTGGCCTACCATGGCATCTTCGAACGAATGATCGAAAAAGAATGTACGGGTGGAGGGTGTTTCATCCACTATTTTGACAATATTTGCATTCAATGGAAGCATCAGAACCTCTCGTGTGCAATTCCTGTGATGTTTTCTGTCTTTGCATAACCATGCTCTTCCAGGAACCTGCTAATACCTTGGGATATATCGGAGAACACATTGAGCCCTTCATAGACTCCGGAGCCTATTTGTATGGCACTGGCACCTGCCATGATCATTTCTACGGCATGTTGCCAAGTAGATATGCCTCCTACTCCTATTATCGGTATATCCAGGTTCTCATAGAGGTCATAAACACATTTTACAGCAACAGGACGCACCGCATCGCCCGAAAGACCACCGAAGCGGTTACCAAGCACCGGATAACCGGAATGTATGTCTATTGCCATGCCACGTACTG
The DNA here is from genome assembly GCF_041305605.1 of Methanomethylovorans sp. Lineage (GTDB taxonomy): Archaea > Halobacteriota > Methanosarcinia > Methanosarcinales > Methanosarcinaceae > Methanomethylovorans. The sequence goes on along the minus strand of NZ_JBFYLB010000085.1, from coordinate 45,922 downwards.
TGTTTATGGCAACCACTGCATCTGCTCCTCCCTCCTGGGCTGCCTTACCTATTGTAACGATATCTGTGACGTTTGGAGTAAGTTTTACCCAAACTGGTATATCAGTAATTTCAGATACTGCTGAAGTAACTGCTTTTACCATTGATGGATCAGTGCCTACGGATGCACCATATCCCATGGCATGAGGACAACTGACGTTCAATTCGAATGCATCCGGTTTTCCAGGTACCAGACCTTCTGCTACCTTGCGGAACTCTTCTGCATTGCCACCGAAAATACTTGCTATCACCGGCACTCCGGCTTTATTCTTTGCTTTTTCCAGTTCCGGTAAAAAGGCTTCATAGGAAGGATTTGGTAAACCCATGGCATTCAGATAACCATGATCTAGCTTCACCATACTTGGATTGTTATGTCCGTCCTTGGGTTGTGGGCCGATGGACTTTGTTACCACGGCACCAGCACCTTCATGAGCCACCCGGATAAGTGCAGCTCCTGTGGTACCCATGATGCCTGCAGCAAGTATTGTCGGATTTTTTAAACGCAGACCTGTGATGTTCATCATGGAAAAACCCCTTAGGTCTTATTTGTTGATCCTTAGTTTGGAAACTGCTTCTTTCACCAGATCTTTCCCCCCCATAGCCACAAGTTCCTTGCCAAGCTTGGACGCATGGGTACGGTAGTTTTCAAGAGAGATGACCTCATCAATACGGACCTGGCGTGTACCATCAAGGGAAAGTACTTCTGCAAGTACTCTTACCTCATCATTGTTTATGAACTGTGAAAAGGAGCCTATAGGAGCTGTGCATCCACCCTCTACATCTTTTGTCACGATGCGTTCTATCTCGGTGGTGATACGTGTCTGGGTGTGATTAAGCTGGGAGGTCACTGTTTCGGCCTCTGAACCTGCTGGTGTCACGATCGCTATGGTTCCCTGGTTAGCAGAAGGGCAGAACCTGTCTGTATCCAGGCGTTCTACATCAAGCTCCCATTTCATGCGCTGTAAACCTGCTTCTGCAAGCAATATCCCATCGTAATGACCCTCCTCAAGTTTCTTCATTCGGGTATTGATGTTACCACGCAGATCTTTTATGTGCAGATCGGATCTGTATCTTAAAAGTTGGGCTCTCCTGCGCATAGAAGTTGTACCAAGTATCGCGCCTTTTGGCAGGTCATCCAGCTTTGCTCCATTTCTGGTAAGCAGCACGTCGTTGGGTGAATCTCTTTCAAGGACCGCAGAAGTTGTGAGTTCTTTCGGCCTGACAGTTGGCAGGTCTTTCATGGAATGAACTGCTATTTCGATCACTCCTTCCACCATTCTGTCATCCAGTTCACGTACGAATGCGCCTACACCTGCTACTTCATGGAGAGGTCTGTCTGTGAACCTATCCCCAGTGGTCTTTATTATCTTACGGCTTGTTTCGATACCCCTGTCAGCCAGCATTTTGGCAACAATGTCCGCCTGTGCAAGAGCAAGGGCACTGCCACGTGTTCCTATTATCATGTTATGGCAACCTTATTTGAGATTTGCTTTATATGCAGCCAGCAGCCTGTTGAGATCCTCTTCCGAATGTGCAGTAGAGAGGAAATTCGTCTCGAACTGCGATGGAGGCAGGAATATTCCGCTTTCCAGCATCCTGAAGAAGAATTTCAGATAACCTTCCTTGTCACACCTGAGTACTTCATGATAGTTGCGGGGTTTATCTCCAAAGAACACCTTGAACATCGAAGATACACCACACACGTTGTAGTTAAGACCAAGATCTTCAACTATATCAGTGATATCTGCACGCAATTTGTCTCCGGTGGCATTGAGTTTCTTGTGCACATTTTCCTTTTCCAGAACATCCAGGACAGTAAGTCCCGCAGCAATGGATGTGGGGCTGCCGCTAAAAGTGCCCGCCTGGTATACACCTCCGGATGGTGCTACCATTTCCATGATCTCACGTTTTCCTCCGAACACCCCTATGGGCATGCCACCGCCTATGATCTTACCTAATGTGGTCATATCCGGTGTAACTCCGTAGTATTCCTGTGCTCCGCCCATGGCCATGCGGAAACCTGTGATGACTTCATCAAAAATAAGCACTACATCGTTCTCTTGTGTGATCTTGCGCACTTCTTGCAGGTAACCGTCATCAGGCAGGATGGGACCTACGTTACCCATTACAGGTTCCAGAATGAATGCAGCAATATCCTTTCCGTACTTTTCCATGACCTCTGTAAGTGCCTCTATATCGTTGAAAGGCACTTGCAATGTATTTCTTGTGAAGTCTTCAGGTACTCCAAGAGAGTCAGGTTTTCCCAGGGTGGTGGCACCTGAGCCGGCTTTAATGAGCACTGCGTCATGTGCCCCATGGAAGCCGCCTTCTATCTTGATGAACTTGTTCCTGCCGGTAAAGCCACGTGCAACACGCAGGGCGCTCATGGTTGCCTCAGTACCGGTGGAAACGAACCTTGCCATATCTATGCTGGGGTAGAGTCCTGAGATCCTTTCGGCAAGCTTTATTTCCAATTCTGTTGGAGTGCCGTATAACCAACCCTTGTCAAGCTGTTCAATGATAGCCTGCTTTATCTTTGGGTTGGCATGTCCCAGCAGTTTTGGCCCATATGCAAGGCAGAAATCAATATACTCATTGCCATCGGCATCGGTTATCTTTGATCCAGAGGCTGATGCTGTATAAAAGGGGAAGGGTTTGATAGCCCTGACGGGACTGCTCACTCCACCCGGAATTAGTATTCTTGCTTTCTCATATAATTCTTTAGATTTCTCCAACGACATAAGATCACCATTTTATTTTATTTCAGCATCCTTGCCAGGTCCTTTGCAAAATAGGTTAATATCATGTCTGCTCCCGCCCTTTTGATAGAGAGCAGGGATTCATACATAACCTTCTTTTCATCCAGCCATCCCATGTGTGCGGCAGCTTTAAGCATTGCAAACTCCCCGCTGACATTGTATGCAGCAGTGGGCATCTTGAACTCTGTCTTGATTCGATAGAGTATATCGAGGTAAGGAAGGGCAGGTTTTACCATTATCACATCAGCCCCTTCCAATATATCCAGTTCTGCTTCTCTTATTGCCTCATCTGAATTTGCAGGGTCCATCTGATAACTGGAACGATCACCAAATGAATATCCGGAATCTGCTGCTTCCCTGAAAGGACCGTAAAAAGCAGAAGAATACTTTGCTGCATATGACATTATAGGTACATCCTTGCAGTTATTTTCGTCAAGTGCATCTCTTATAGTACTTATCATCCCATCCATCATTCCCGAAGGAGCTACCATATCTGCTCCGGCCAGTGCATGGCTTACTGCTGTTTTACCAAGCAATGGAAGTGTGGGATCGTTCAATATCTGCTCGTGTTCCATATCAACAACGCCACAGTGGCCATGACTTGTATATTCGCACAGACATACATCTGTTATCACATACATGTCCTTTCCGAGCTCGTTCTTTATCTCGCGTACAGCCCTCTGCACTACGTCGTCTTCACCCCATGCGCTACTTCCCTTTTCATCTTTTGTGGAAGGTATCCCGAAAAGTATAACCGCTGGAATCCCCAGGTCTGCAGCTTCCTTTGCATCATCTGCTGCCATTTTCACGGGGAGCCTGGACATTCCCGGCATGGAGGACATTGCCAATGGTGAATCAATATTTTCGTCCACGAACATGGGGTAGATAAGATCATCAACCGAAAGTGAGGTCTCACGCACCATATCTCTTATCTTGCCGCTTCTTAGTCTTCTCATCCTAACCTGTGGGAACATTTGATCACTTCTGTCACTTGCATTTGTCCTTATTCGTTTCCTGGGTTCTGTCAATGTTGAATAGCCTTGAAACTACATCCAGTAGTTCATCATCATTGATTTCTGCAGCATTGCGTAGTACTTTTGTAGGCTCTGCCAGTATCTTGTTGACAATGGAGTGTGTAAGGTCATCCAGCACCTTGTTCTCAATTTCGCCGATGGTATGATAGGCACGCAGTTTAGTTACTGCACGCTCTTTTTCCTGTTTCCTTACGTTATACACATTGGCATAAATGGCAGAAACTATATGATCAGCTTTCTGCTGTTTATATTGTTTCAGAAGCAGGCCCAGTTCTTCCTCAACTATCTTTTCTGCCTTCTTTGCTTCTTCTTTGCGTTGTGCAAGGCTCCTTTCATTTATTATCCTTAGATTATCAATGTTGTATAGTTTGACGTGCTCGATCTCTGCAACATTTGATTCTATATCCCTTGGATTGGCTATATCGATCAGAAGGAGTTCTCTGTCGCGGCCTTTCATGATTTCTTCTATCAAAGATCTTCGGAGTACGTAGTGAGGTGCAGATGTTGCACTGATAACTACATCCGCCTTCCTTACATGTTCGGCCAGATTCTCAAAACGCACTGCATGACCTCCCATGCTATCGGCCAGATCACGGGCTTTTTCAAAAGTGCGATTTGCTATATATAATAGATCCATTTCCCTATGGGCAAGCGCTCTGGTAACCAGGGTCCCCATCTCGCCGGTACCTATCACAAGCACCATTTTACCCTCCAGCCCACCAAGTACCATCTCAGCCAGGTCCACAGCAGCCGAACCAATAGACACTGCACCCCTGTTCACTTCTGTCTCTGTGCGGACGCGTTTACCTACTTGTATAGCTTTGCTGAAGGCGGTATCAAGCATTCTCCCGGTAGTACCTACTTTTTTTGCAAGGAGGTACATATCTCTGATCTGCCCAAGGATCTGGTCCTCTCCTACTATCATGGATTCCAATCCGCAAGCCAGCCTCAGCAGATGCAGGAGTGACTCCTGGTGGTCCAGGAACTCAACTACCTGCAAAGGAAAAGCCATACTTTTTGCAAAATTGAACAGCACACTGCTCCCCTTTGGAGAAACCACATATATCTCTATGCGGTTACAGGTCTTCATCACCACACATTCGTGGACGAATTCATTAGAATAAAGTTTTCTAAGCACTTCTTCATGATCCCCATTCCAGGACCTTTCCATTTCCTCTATGCTGGCTTTGGAATGGGTTATCACCATGCTGTTTATCTCTGTCAATGTGCACCTCCATCGTTGCTAATGGCTGGCTCCATGTGTGAGATATGGGAGTGTGGTTCCATGATATCAATCTTTCTTATTGATTTGTTCCTGTACTATATCATATGCTCTATTATACCCTTTTTCATATGAATCCGAAATATCTTTCCAGACGATAGCATCTTCCAGTACTTTCCAGAGTATTGATCTACGCCTTTTCTGGTCTTCCACATGTTCCTTAAGATATGTTCTGATATCATTCTGCAGGATTATCATCTGCTCGTATTCAGAGGTAATGACCTTTTCGATTTTTTGTCGGACATATCTTGAGAAGGCCGGACTTGAACCAGTTGTGGAGATACCTATCACAAGATCTCCTCTGCGGATCACAGCTGGTATGGTGACTTCACCGATAGTATCTACCTGGTTTGTCAATATGTTCAGGGACCTTGCAACGGATGTGATCCTATCGTTTATTTGTCTGTTGCTGGTAGCAGGTATCACAAGGAATGCACCATCGACCAGTTCCTTGATCTCATTATCGGAAAGGGACCCTGCGTCCATTTGTATCAGAGTTACACTTTTTTGTTTATATAGTTCTTTGAGCCTTTGAGAAAAATTTCTGCTGATTACCATAGTTCCTGCATATTCGCTGAACAATTCGGCTTTTCTCTCCCCGACAGATCCTCCGCCAAAAATTACCACTTTTCTGCCATGCAGGTCAACCATCAGCGGAAGAAAACTTTTTTTCTCTGGCATGATATTCTCCTGTATAATTCTGGAATGTTTGATGTTACTACAATCTGATGCCTGTTTTCTTGAACTCTTTTTCACTGAACATAACTTTGTAGTCGTCTATGCCGGTGGCTTTTGATATCTCTTTGGCAATTGCCAGGCAGTCATCACGGGAATAAGAGTGGACCATTGTGAAAACATTGTAAGGCCAGCCAGGATGGCGGGGGCGAGCATAACAATGTGTCACGTCATCTATGGATGCCATAAGCCTGCCCACATCTTCTACTTTTTCATCAGGAACGTTCCAGACACACATTGCATTAGCAGTGATGCCGATGTCCCTATGTCCTATGGAAGCGCCAAATCTTCTGATTATGCCCTGTTCCCTCATCAGAGTGATATGTTTAACAACTTCTTCTTCGGTTATGGCAAGTTGCCGCGAAATCTCGTGATAAGGGGACGAAGTAATAGGTATGCCTTCCTGTGTCAGAAGAAGTATCTGTTTTTGTATTTCTGTCATTTCCATAGCATCACTTTATCTTGAAATTAACTCCTATCTTGAACAGGTGAGTGGTGGGCAGGTCCATCATTGGGCATTGAATTTTTCTTTTAAGTTCATCGAGTATTTCATCCAGGCGTTCTCTGCTGGATGCGGAAAGTGTGAACCATACATTATAATCCCCAGGGCGCAGATAATTGTGTGATACTTCAGGATAGGAATTTATGAGTCCTGCGATATGTTCTATTTTGTCTTCCGGGGCCTTTAAAGCAACAAGCGTACCTACACGGCCGGTTTCTTTACTGTTGATTATAGGTCCTATACGCCTCACAGCTCCCTCATTCTGAAGGCGTTGCATGCGATGTATCGCTTCTTCTTCAGAGATGCCTATTTCATTTGCCAGTATCCTGAATGGATGCACATCTAGTGGAAAACCCAGCTGTATAAGATTGAGAAGTCTCTTGTCTGTTTCATCTAATTGGATCATGTAAATCCTCGTTTTTAGGTATGTAAATACAATACGGTTCTTCAGCGAGATAATCGCCCGTTGCCGCATAGGCTCTTGCCCTACACCCACTGCACACGTTCTTGAATTCACATCTTCCGCATTTGCCTTTCAATCTGGAAGTATCTCGCAGGTCTCTGAACACCTGGGCATCTGTCCAGATATCTCTGAAGGGCTGCTGCTTTATATTCCCTGCAAGAGCTGGCAGGTATCCGCAGGGGTAAACATCACCTGTACTGGAAACAAAGCAAAAACCGGTGCCTCCCAGGCATCCTTTAGTCATCGCCTCGTATCCATGTGTTTTTACCGAGATCTCAATACCTTCCTTTTTGGCACGCTGGCGCATGATCCGGAAATAATGAGGTGCACATGTTGCCTTCAACTGGATGGACGTTGTTTTTTGCTGATCATAGAACCAGTTAAGAATGCGCTCATATTCCACAGATGGGATCTCTTCGTTTTCCAGTTCTTTGCCGCGGCCGGTAGGTACAAGCAGGAATATATGCAATGCTTCGGCACCGATCTCCTCTGCCATTTTCAGGATAAGTGGTATCTCACCCACATTCCGTTTTGTAACGGTAGTGTTTATCTGGAACTCGATACCTGCATTTTTGAGTGCTTCTATACCCTTCATGGAACCTTCAAAAGCACCGGGAACACAGCGGAAATCGTCATGTGAATCAGCTGTAGCGCCATCAAGACTTACACTGACTCTCTTGATTCCAGCATCATGGAGTCGTTTCGCAACCTCCGGAGTAACAAGGGTACCATTTGTGGCAAGCACAACTCTTAGTCCTTTTTCAGTACCGTAATGTGCAAGTTCGTAGACATCTTTTCTGACAAGAGGCTCACCACCGCTAAGGATCAAAATAGGGTTCCCCAGTTCTACTATCTCATCTATGAAACGTTTTGCTTCCTTAGTATCAAGTTCTCCTTCAGGGACTTGCGAAGTAGAGGCTCCTCTGCAGTGTTTACATGAAAGGTTACAGCCAGCGGTCAGTTCCCATGCAACTAATCTGGGGGGTTTGAAAGAAGGTTCCATATTTGGTTCCATATTGATCTCGAAGGATTTCATTTATTTTTAGTAATTAGTTCCAGAATCAAGTTCAGCCAATATTTTTGACACTTCACATTTCCTGTCAATCGCCTTAAATAGGATGTGTCTATACTCACTAACCCATATTAATAATTAGTTGTGTTACGTAAAGATGCGGACATGTAACTATGATATATGGGCATTTGTTCATAGATGATCTGTATGCTATGAAGGTGATAAAGTGGAAGCTTTCCTTTCCGCCTTTTTTATAACCTGGATAGTTATACTTTTATATATCCTGCATATGATGAGGACTTATTCTCATTTGCAGCGTGAACTAAACATACTTAAGAAAATGGGTAGGAATTGAGTTAGGTATGGAAAAACAGCAAAAAACTATTGTAGCGATCCTGTTCGTAACATTGGTTGCGGTGATAGGCCTTTGGGGAGTCGATTTATCCCAAAGCTATTCCATGGTATCCGAATTGACAAATGATCCCCAGCCTCATATCGGAAGTGAGGTCAATACCATGGGTAATATAAAGAACGGGACTTTACAGGTAACTCCGGGAGTAATTACTTTTTTCCTGGTAGATGTAGAGGATCATGTTTCTGAGATTGAGATCGAATATACCGGTGAGCTGCCTGCAAGCTTTGCTGAAGGGCAGGGTATCAGTCTAAGCGGAACCATGGTTTCTGCTCAGAAGATAGAAGCGCACCAGATAGTGATGGGGTGCCCATCTAAATACACTGAATAATGTTATGTGAACGATAAAGCAAGATAGCGGAAATGATGGAATTATGAGAGTAGAGGATTTTGAGGAGTATGAGCAGATCAACTTAGCGCTTTCTGATCTTATCCAGAAGATGGATGACTCTTCCCAGATGAAGAAGATGTTAAATCATGTGTGCAGTTCGGGTGGGAAAAAAATAAGACCTCTCATTCTCATTCTTTCCACAGAGGTGTGTGGTGGTGATAAGAGTAGAAGCATCGATGCTGCACTTGCCATTGAGCTGATACATTCCGCTTCTCTTATTCATGATGATCTTCTTGACGGAGGTATACTTCGAAGGGGATTGCCTTCGGCACATGAGAAATATGGGGTTGCTGCTGCACTTCTTTGCGGTGACTTTCTCATATCCAAGGCGATAACACTTATCTCTCCCTATGGGCGTGATGCTGTCTATGAGTTCGGAAGTGCAGGAATGCACATGGCTGAAGGGGAGACGATTGATGTAAGGAGTGTGAACGAGGAATTCAGGCAGAAGAACTATTTCGAGTGCATAAATAAAAAAACAGCTTCCCTTTTTGCATCCAGTGCGGCTATTGGGGCCTATATCGCAGGATGCAGTAAGGATGAGGCTCTGAGGTTCCATGCTTTCGGGGAGAAAGTGGGTATAGCATATCAGATAGTAGATGACCTTCTCGAGTTCCTTGAAGAACTGGAAGATAAAAAATCCACACAAGAGTCAGTTACCTTGCCCCAGATATACAGTCGTACCTTAGGACGTGAAGAAGCAGTAGAAAGGACTATTGCAGAGGTTCACAGGTATGTGGGGTTTGCCAAAGAACTGCTAAGTACTTTCAGACCATGTCCTGCACGGGAAAAATTGTTCATGATCACAGATCATATAACTGTTGATCTGCTCCCAAACAGGATCTGAATTCTTCTATTTATTTCAATTTCAAGGTGAACGGATGCGCGTATACGATAGATCAGTTATCAAAATAGATGCAGGTATAGAGAATGGGAAAGTGGTGCTTGAAAGTGAGGGGCCACTAAATCCTATTGCTAAACCCATCATTAGCAGGATCAATAATATTTTTCAGGAAGAGAAACCCATATATGTTGATGATCAGAACATAGTTTTTTCGACATGGGTACCTCCTATACCAGGTGACGTCTTCAACAGGCTCATAAGTGCAGAAATAAGTTCTATATTAAAAAAACGGGTTCCTGATCAGTTTTCTATTGGAATAACTTCCAGATGCCCAAATAATTGCATACACTGTGGTGCTGCTGATATTGTAACAAAGCAGGAGCTCTCCATTGAGCAGATCAATAGTGCGGTAGGGCAGGCTATTGAACTTGGTTCTTACTATGTTTCCTTTGATGGCGGTGAGACCATGATGCGCAATGACCTCACTGAAATGGTAAAGGCTGTGGATAAGAGTAAGGCAATAGTTACCTGTTTCACTTCCGGGTTCAGGCTCACAGAAGAAAGGGCTAAGGATTTGAAAGCTGCGGGTCTTTATGCAACACATATCAGCATCGATAGTCCCAGGGAAGAGGAACATGATCGTGTTCGAGGACGTAAAGGGGCTTTTCAGGACAGCCTCCAGGGTATCAAAAGTACTCTGGAAGCAGGGATGCTGGCTGATATGTTCGTAGTAGTTTCGCCTCATAATATTGATTATCTTGAGGATTTCTACGGACTTGCCGAGAGCCTTGGTATGCATGAATTGTCCATATATGAGATTGTTGCAGTGGGTCGCTGGCTGGAACATGAGGATGAAGTCATCTCCGGATCAGATGTGAAGATGCTGGGCAGGTTCCAGAAGGAAAAGAACAGGAAAGCAGATGGTCCAAGAGTAACAGCTCTTCCTTATTTTATGGGTCCTGACCAGTTTGGTTGTTTTGCTGGCAGAAGATGGATGCATATCACTGCAGGCGGTGACGTTCTTCCATGTGCATATACACCTCTTTCTTTTGGGAATATAATGGAAGAAGGATTGGATACTGTATGGAAGCGTATGGGGCAACATGAGGCTTACAGGAAACCTGCGGATTTTTGCAGGATGCGGGACCAGAAATTCAGGCAAAAATACATCCATGTTATTCCTAAAGATGCCACTTTGCCATTGAGAATGGACATGTCTTAACAAAAGATTCTATCTCTGTAATAGCTAGGAAGACGCCTTCCGTGGTATCTTTATTTTTATTTTGGTCATAATCACGGTATTAAATTAATATAATAATATAGTTTGGCGGGGCTCATGATACCGAATACTTTATATTCAAAGTTACAATTACAGTGGGTATCTTATCATATCAAGCGAATTAGTAATCACCTTTGCATGAGGATTATGCATGGCCAAAGATAAAATCTTATCAGAAATCAAGCAAGCAGAAGCCAATGCACGGAAGATGGTGGATGGTGCCTTAAAAGAAAAAGCCGAGCGTACTACCAAAGCCCGTGTTGAGGCCAGAGAGATTATAAAGCAGGCTGAGGTTGATGCCCATAGGTCGGCTCAGAGCACTCTCAAGTCTGCAGAACATGAGCTAGCTTCCGAAAAACAAAAAATTATCCTGAAGGGCAAAGAAGAAGCAACCGTAGTTTCAAAAAATTCAAAGGCAAAAGTCGATACTGCGGTGGAGAATCTGATTAGTGAATTTGAGAGGGCGATCCATGCTTAAGCCAAGGCAAATGAGTCGTGCTTTAATAGTCGGCCACAAAGATCTCCTTGAAGAAACGGTCGAGGCTCTTCACACAATAAATCTATTTCAGATAGAGGACTATATTGAGGACGATTCGGGTCTTAAAATCGGCAAGCCCTTTGGTGATGTGGATTCTCTTTCAAAGACATTGATCAAGATTAGATCAATAGCCAGTTTTCTGGAAGTTAAGGACGAATCTACCGGGAAACAAAAAGTTACCATTCTTTCTGATAAACTGAATTCTACTCTTGAAGTGCTGGACAAGGAAGTGTCCACAAGGACCGAAAGGAAGAATGGGCTGGAAACCCGTGTTAAAGAAATCGAATCCATCAAAAAAGACCTGTTGCCTTTTGCAGATATACCACTTGATCTTGATCTATATCGTGGATATGAAAATCTGATGGTATTCCCAGGCGTTGTTAAAGGGAACTTTGAAGCTGAAATTTCAAACATAACTGGATCCTATGAGTTATTCTCAGACTCTAAATCAGGAACAATTGTGCTTTTCGTGCCCAAAAAAGTTGTTGAAGCCACTTCTAAAGCTCTTTCAGGGTTTGAGTACAGGGAACTTAAAGTGCCGGATCAGAAAGGTACACCGGTTGAGATCATTTCAAGGATCGATGTAGAGAAAGCAGACCTTCTTAAGCAGATAGAAGGAATAGATGCAGATATCGCAGCTCTTAAAGATAAATATAAAGATTTCATCCTGGCAAGCAATGAGATGCTCTCTATCGAGGCCGATAAATCTGAATCTCCCCTACATATTGCCACATCCGAAAGCGCGTTCCTCATAGAGGGCTGGGTTCCTTCTGACAGTTATAATAAGCTCGAAAGGGCCATTTCCAAAGCAACCCAGGATCGTGTATTCGTAACACAACAGGAGATAGAGCATGAACAGGAACCAGTGGTTCCCGTAGAGTACGACAACCCCAAGATTGTCAGACCTTTGCAGGAGATCATGAACCTGTATGCACGTCCCAGATATAAGGAGTTAGACCCTACTAGCCTTATATTCATCAGTTTTCCACTGTTCTATGGAATGATTCTTGGTGACATTGGCTATGCTTTGATTCTGATGGCACTTGCTTTCTTCATCAAGAAAGCAGTAAAATCTGATGCAGTAAAGCCTCTCATGGACATACTGATCTACTGTCAGATATCTACTTTGATTTTTGGTGTTCTTTACGGAGAATTCCTCGGATTCCCACTTGCAGGTATTGTATCTCATGGGGAAGTCGAGGCAGGCTTGATTCCAGGCTTTAATACTATCGATCTGTTTGCTTCCCCTGTAGGTGGAGAGATGATAACTTATCCAATACACAGGACTCATCTCGTTATGACGATGATAGTACTGACAGCGTTGATCGGTATCATCCACATTAATATCGGATACATCCTGGGATTCATAAACGAGAACAGAAAACATGGTTTTACCACAGCTCTTCTGGAGAAGGGTAGCTGGATGGTAATTGAGCTTGGAATATTGCTAGGAGTTCTTGGATACACCGGAGTTCTCCCATCTGCAGTGGCATATGCAGGCATAATCGTATTCCTTATAGGTTTCGCGATGCTGCTCAAAGGTGAAGGTATCAAAGGACCTGTGGAATTACCGTCCTTACTTAGTAACTCTTTATCCTACACTCGTTTGATAGCTGTAGGATTATCTTCAATCTATATTGCATCCACTGTCAATATGATTGCGTTCGAGATGATGTGGCCCGAGAAATTTGGGCCTATGACAGTTTTTGCAATACTTGTATTTATATTCGGGCATGCTTTAAACACTGTCCTGAGTATCATTGCCCCCGGACTGCATGCTTTGAGGTTGCAGTACGTAGAATTTTTTGGAAAGTTCTACGAGGGAGGCGGACGTAAATACGATCCATTTGGATATATTAGAAAATACACGGAGGAATAATAAAATGGCAGATGTAGCAACAGCAGCAGCAGCAGTAACATATATGGACCCAGCAGGGTTGAAAGCAATTGGTGCAGGACTTGCAGTAGGTCTCACTGGAATTGCATCAGGTATAGCAGAAAAGGATATCGGTAGCGCAGCAGTAGGTGCAATGGCAGAAAACGAGGCTCTCTTTGGTAAAGGCCTTATATTGACTGTTATCCCAGAAACCATCGTTATCTTTGGTCTGGTAGTTGCACTGCTTATCAGCTAAATATTTAAGAGCGCACTTGCTCTTAAATTTTTAAAAGGTGTTGAGCATGGGACTTGAAATGGTTGTTAAAGATATCATGGATGCTGCCAGTGCTGAAGTGTCCAGAATAAAATCGGAGGCAGATGCTGAAGTTTTGCAGATTGTTGTAGAAGCTAAAGACGAAGCTAAGCGCATTATGGGCGAGAGTCTTGCAAAAGCCGAAGATGATATCAAAAGGATGAAGCAGCAAGAGATATCCAGTGCAAATCTTGAAGTGAAACGCACTTTGCTCAATGCACGCAAGGAAGTACTCGAAGAAGTCTATGACCGTACCTTTGCAGCTATTTCTTCTTTGCCTGAAGCGAAGAATAAAGAAATACTAAAAGTTATTCTCACAAACAATGAAGTCAAGGGTAAGAAGATTTACTCCAATGCGAAATCTGAAAAGCTTGTAAGGGAATTGTCTTCATTGGAATATGCTGGCAACATCAACTGCGCTGGCGGTGTGGTCATAGAGAACGAGGATGGAACTATCCGTCTAGATTATACTTACGATGTGATCCTGAAAGGCGTGAATGAGCAGTTTTTGAAACAGACATCTGACATCTTATTCGGGTGATTCTTAAATGCGGTTGTTGCAGAGATTGAAGCAGGGGTTCAATACCCAGAAGTCACGGCCTCAAGGTCATTCCAACTATGCATACACTACTGCACGTGTACGTGCAATGAAAAGCAAGTTACTTCCTCAGGAAACATATCCAAGGCTCATGAACATGCAGATTGATGAGATCACAAGGTTCATTGAAGAGTTTGAATACAAAGAGGACGTTGATGAGCTTGCAAGGTTGTATGAAGGTGTCGATCTCATTGAGCATGCACTGAACAGGAACCTGGCTGTGACCTTCACTAAACTTATTAGTATATCTGAAGGCGAACTGAATTTCCTGATCTCTGAATACTTAAAGAAATACGACATATGGAACATCAAAACAATCCTTCGTGGAAAATATTGTGGTGCATCAACAGATGATATTCTTGAGGCAGTTGTTGCAGCAGGCCGCCTTAGTTACACTTTCACTTCGGAATTGGCTGCAAAATCCACTTATGAGGATGTCATTACATCATTGTTGACAAGTGAATACTCCTTAATTTTGAAGGAATATGATGGAAAGAACCTGTCGGAGATAGAGAACCGCCTTGATAAGAAGTATTATGATGACCTGTTCCAGGCCATCGGGAATCCAAAATCCAAAGACCAAAAACTTTTCAGTAAATTTATCAGGACTGACATCGACTTAAAGAACCTGGTTACATTGTTCAGGCTTAAGAAGTATGGACTTACAGATCCATCGATGGCAGACCTTCTTATAGAGGGTGGACTCAAGCTAAAGATCCAGGAAATGGAGAGAATGCTTTCTTTATCCTTCGAAGATTTTCTTGTGGAGCTGGAGAATACTCCTTACTGGGAAGAAATATCTGATTGTTGTGGGCCAAAAATGGATTCTCTTATATATGTTGAAACAAGGCTCAGGAAACTCAGGCTTAAATCTGCAGCAAGCTTCTCACATGTCTATCCTCTTTCGATTGTACCTATTATGGATTATGTCCTTAGTAAGGAAAACGAGGTTAGCAATCTGCGCATGATCGTCCGTGGGAAGGCAGTTGGTCTAAGCGATGAGGAAATCAAGAATCAGTTGGTGATCTGATGGAGCTTGCAGTAGTAGGTAGCAGCGAGTTTGTCACTGGATTCAGGCTGGCTGGAATAAAGAAGATCTTTGAAGTTAATAATCATGTAGAACTTGAACCTACTGTAAAAAGAGTGCTTGAGGATAGGAATATCGGAATACTCATATTGCATGGCGATGACCTGTCCAGACTACCGGAGATGTTGAGGGACACGATCAATGAATCTGTCGAACCGACTGTTGTTACTCTGGGAGGTAGTGGTCAAAGTTCGAACTTAAGGGAAAAGATTAAACAATCGGTAGGTGTAGATCTGTGGAAATAAAAGGTGAAATTTATCGTGTGGCCGGACCAGTCGTTACTATTACCGGTATCAAGCCAAAAATGTATGAAGTGGTCAAAGTTGGTCACGAAGGATTGATGGGTGAGGTCATCAGAATCGAAGGTGATAAAGCTACAGTCCAGGTATACGAGGACACATCTGGAATTAAGCCAGGTGAGCCAGTGGAGAACACCGGTATGTCCCTTTCTGTAGAACTTGGTCCAGGTCTATTGGAAAGTATTTATGATGGTATCCAGAGACCTCTGAAGGTTCTCCAGGAAAAAATGGGGGATTTCATTCAGAGGGGTGTAACTGCAAACGGACTTGACAGGGAGAAAAAATGGGATTTCAAACCCGTTGTCAATAATGGTGATAAGGTAAAGGGTGGAGAAGTTATCGGTCTTGTACAGGAGACTCAGAACATTGAGCACAAGATCATGGTCCCTCCAAAGGTTTCAGGCACAGTGGCCGAAATAAAAGCCGGAAAGTTCACTGTGGAAGAAACAGTTTGCGTACTTACAGATGGTACTAAACTACAGATGATGCAGAAGTGGCCTGTCAGAGCACCAAGGCCAGTAAGTAAGAAACTCTTACCAAAGACTCCTCTTATCACCGGTCAGAGGATCCTCGACGGACTTTTCCCGGTTGCAAAAGGAGGTACCGCTGCAATACCAGGGCCATTCGGTTCAGGAAAGACAGTTACTCAGCAGCAGCTTGCCAAGTGGAGTGACACTGATATCGTGGTCTACATCGGTTGTGGAGAACGTGGTAATGAGATGGCAGATGTGCTCAATGAGTTCCCTGAACTGCAGGATCCAAAAACTGGCCGTCCACTTATGGAACGTACTGTGCTCATTGCAAATACTTCCAACATGCCGGTAGCTGCTCGTGAGGCATCAGTATACACTGGTATCACTATCGCCGAATACTACCGTGACATGGGATATGATGTTTCCCTTATGGCAGATTCCACTTCAAGATGGGCAGAAGCTATGAGAGAAATTTCCTCAAGGCTTGAAGAGATGCCTGGTGAGGAAGGTTATCCAGCTTATTTGTCAGCAAGGCTGTCAGAGTTCTACGAAAGAGCAGGTTACGTAAAATCCCTCTCAGGCGTGAATGGTTCCATTACTGTTATCGGTGCAGTATCCCCGCCTGGAGGCGACTTTTCCGAACCGGTCACGCAGAACACTTTGCGTATCGTAAAGGTTTTCTGGGCTCTTGACGCCAAGCTTGCACAGAGAAGGCACTTCCCAGCCATCAACTGGCTTACCAGTTACAGTCTTTACAGCAACTCTCTTGCAGGATGGTTCAGTGAAAACGTCGCTCCGGATTGGAATGCTCTCAGGAACAATGCAATAGACCTGCTCCAGCGTGAATCTGAACTACAGGAGATTGTGCAGCTCGTAGGTTCCGATGCTTTGCCAGAGGACCAGCAGCTGGTCTTGGAAATATGTCGTATGATCCGTGAATACTTCCTGCAGCAGAATGCATATCACCCTGTGGACACTTACTGTTCGTTCGACAAGCAGTACAAGTTGCTTAAAGCCATATCCAAGTACAGTGACATGGCAACAACTGCTCTGACAGCAGGGGTTCCAATGAAAGATATTCTAGCCTTGGAGTCAAAGGATGAACTGGCAAAGGTCAAGTTCGAAGAGAATTTCGACAAAGCACTTGATGAGGTCCTGAAGAAGATGGATTCTGAGTTCGCAAAGCTTGGAGGCAATTAAAATGACCAAGGAATACAAGACTATAGTAGAAATATCAGGCCCTCTTATATTCCTCGAGAAGACCGAACCAGTAGGTTACGGTGAACTTGTGAATATCAACCTGCCGGATGGCAGCACAAAGAGAGGCCAGGTGCTTGACACATCAGCTGACATAGTGGCTGTGCAGGTGTTCGAGGGTACCGGCGGACTCAACGAGGAATCCGGAGTAGTGTTTACCGGCGAGACTATCAAATTACCAGTTTCAAAGGACATGCTGGGTCGTATCCTTTCAGGGTCCGGTGAACCTCTTGACGGTGGGCCACGCATAGTTCCTGAAGACAGGATCGATGTGAATGGTGCATCAATGAACCCTTATTCAAGGATGCCACCTGAGGAGTTCATCCAGACAGGTATCTCCACGATCGATGGAACCAACACCCTCGTAAGAGGCCAAAAGTTGCCAATTTTCTCAGGTTCAGGTCTTCCACATAACGAGATCGCCCTACAGATCGCAAGGCAGGCAAAAGTCCCTGGTTCTGAAGAACCTTTCGCAGTAGTATTTGCGGCAATGGGTATTACTAATGAAGAAGCACAGTACTTCATGGAAGACTTCGAGAAGACAGGTGCTCTTGAAAGGGCAGTGGTGTTCCTTAACCTTGCAGATGACCCGGCAGTTGAACGTCTGATCACTCCAAGAATGGCTCTTACAGCAGCTGAGTATCTTGCATACGAGCATGACATGCACGTGCTTGTTATTCTTACAGATATCACCAACTATTGTGAGGCACTGCGTCAGATGGGTGCAGCCCGTGAAGAGGTTCCAGGACGTCGAGGTTATCCAGGTTACATGTACACTGACCTCGCATCCCTGTATGAGCGTGCAGGTGTCATCAAAGGCAGAAAAGGATCTGTGACACAGTTCTCCATCCTTACGATGCCCGGTGACGATATCACTCACCCGATCCCGGATCTTTCTGGCTACATTACCGAAGGACAAATCGTGGTTTCAAGGGAACTGCACAGAAAAGGTATCTATCCCCCTATCAACGTTCTGCCATCACTATCCCGTCTTATGAACTCCGGTATCGGTGCAGGTAAGACAAGGGAGGATCACAAAGCAGTTTCCGACCAGATGTATGCAGGATATGCTGAAGGTCGTGACCTCAGAGGCTTGGTGGCTATCGTAGGTAAGGAAGCATTGTCTGAAAGGGATCAGAAGATTCTTGAATTTGCAGATCTGTTCGAGAACAGGTTTGTGCGTCAGGGAAGGAACGAGGACAGATCCATTGAGGATACATTGAGCGTTGGATGGTCTATTCTGTCAGAGCTTCCGGAAGCACTGCTTACAAGGATAGACAACAAGTTCATAGACAAGTACCACCCTGCTCATAAGAAAAGCAACTAAAGGGAACCTGGTGAACGAACATGGGCGCAAAGGATGTTAAACCAACACGGTCTGAGCTTATAGAGCTCAAGAAGAAGATCAAGCTCTCCCAAAGCGGCCACAAGCTGCTCAAAATGAAAAGAGATGGATTGATCCTTGAGTTCTTCGATATCCTTAGCAAAGCAAAGGATGTTAGGTCCGAGTTGGACAAAGCCTATGAAGTGGCTAATAAGAAGATAGGTCTCGCAAATGCTGTTGACGGTATCATTACCGTCAAATCCACAGCTTTCGCCTTGGAGAACATTCCCCAGATCGAACTTGAAAGCCGGAACATAATGGGTGTCGTGGTCCCCAAGATCGAATCCTCCAGTGTACGCAAATCCATAGAAGAACGTGGCTATGGTATATTGGGAACAAGTTCCTACACCGATGAAGCCGCAGACGCCTATGAGAAACTGGTGGAAAATATAATTGTTGCAGCAGAGATCGAGACTACTATGAAGAAGCTGCTCGATGATATCGAAAAGACCAAGCGCCGTGTCAATGCTCTTGAGTTCAAGGTCATACCTGAAATGCAGGAAGCTATGGACTTTATCAGGCTCCGTCTGGAAGAGATGGAAAGAGAGAATACGTTCAGACTCAAGAAGATCAAAGGATAATATTCTCATAATATGGAGTCTGGAAAGCCCGGAGATGATCGGCCTAATATGGTCGATCGTTTCTTCACAGAACTTGGTAAACCCCATAACCTGGCAAGAATTTTAAGATGGGCCTGGTTTATCTCATTGTTTGTACTGGTTTTGGGCTATATCCTCATTTTTTTACATCTGTCAGGCAAATTAGACCTTTGATACTCAGTTATTGAGTTGTTTCATTTTTCATTGATCTTAGCCTTTCCAGTACAGACTGTGCATGGTCCTTTGTTCTCACACTATCCCACATATTCACAATGCTGCCCTCAGGGTCTATAAGGAATGATGTTCTCACAGTACCCATGGATTCCCTGCCCATGAACTTTTTCAGGCGCCATACATCGTACAGTTTATGCACAACGATCTCAGTATCAGACAGAAGTGTTATTGCCAATTCCTTTTTTTCAATGAACTTTTGATGGGATTCCATGCTGTCCCGGCTCACACCCAGAACCACTGCTCCCTCCGCTTCGAATTCGGCTCTAAGGGAAGTGAAGTCCTGTGCTTCCTTTGTACATCCCGGAGTGTTATCTCGGGGATAAAAGTACAGTACTACCCATTTTCCTTTAAGGTCTTGTAGGCATATCTCTTTCCCATCCTGATCAGGCAGGCAGAACAAAGGTGCTTGCTGACCTACCGAAAGTGAGTTTTCGGACATTGTATCTCCTGTTGCATATCTATTTGATTTAATGTGTAATAAGTTGACTATTTATTTCCCAATGAGTATTTATCCAAGCAGGTATAGTTTATCCCAATTATCGTTATATGACGATTCATATACAGCCTTTTTGGCTTAGAGGGTAGAAAATGGTATCAAAGGAACTCCCTTTCACAAAAGAAAAGATCTCTGAGATAATTGCACAATACCCTACACCTTTCCACCTGTATGATGAAAAAGGTATCAGGGAGAACGCTCGCAGGCTGAAGGAAGCCTTCGGCATATTGGAAGGTTTTCAGGAATTCTTTGCTGTGAAAGCTCTTCCAAACCCATATATTATGAAGGTCCTCAGGGAAGAGGGTTTTGGAGCCGATTGCAGTTCTTTACCTGAACTGTTGCTTGCGGAGAAGACAGGGATCGTGGGAGAACTCATCATGTTCAGTTCCAACGATACTCCGGCAGAAGAGTTCAGGAAGGCAAAGGAACTGGGTGCTATAATAAATCTCGATGATATCAGTCATATCAAATTCCTGGAAGAAGAGGTGGGTCTGCCGGAGCTTGTATGCTGCAGATATAACCCAGGTCCTCTTAAGGATGGCAATGCAATAATTGGTAAACCGGAGGAGGCTAAGTACGGCTTTACTCGTGAGCAGCTCTTTGAGGGCTATAGGTACATGAGGGATAAAGGTGTGAAGAGATTTGGCCTGCACACCATGGTCGCATCCAATGAATTGAATCCTCAATACTTTGTAGAAACGGCTAAGATCCTTTTCGAGCTCATAGCTGATATTTCCAGGGAGCTTGGCATAAAATTTGAGTTCGTGAATCTGGGAGGAGGCATCGGTATACCTTACCGTCCGGAGCAGGAGCCGGTTCCTTATGATGTCATTGCCAGGGGTGTGAGGGAGGAGTATGCAAAGATAATTGAGGTAAACGGTTTATCTCCTCTTAAGATCTACCTCGAATGTGGGCGTGTCATTACTGGTCCTTACGGGTACCTTGTCACTACTGTCAGGCACATGAAACATATCTACAAGGACTATGTAGGTACTGACGCCTCCATGGCCAACCTTATGAGGCCAGGGATATATGGTGCATATCACCATATTACTGTACTTGGTAAGGAAAAGGAGCAGTCAAGGTTCAAATACGATGTCACTGGTTCTCTATGTGAGAACAATGACAAGTTTGCAATTGATCGTATGCTCCCTGAAGTACAGCGTGGGGATATTCTGTTGATCCATGATACAGGAGCTCATGGTTATGCTATGGGTTTCAACTATAATGGCAAACTACGCTCTGCAGAGATCCTGCTGAGGCCAGATGGTAACTTTGTACAGATCCGCAGGGCTGAGACCGTGGATGACTACTTTGCAACGCTGGATATGGATGGTCTTACCAGTTTCAGTTAAACTGCAGTTTATGCTGGATATGAATTTCCAGCACTTTTATATATTCTATTCTGTATCTATATAGCATGAAACCAGCCCTTATCTTTGATATGGATGGCGTGCTTGTGGATTCAATGCACCTGCATGCTGCTGCCTGGAAGGCTGCTTTTTTGGAATCAGGTATCATCATATCTCCGGAATCCATTTTCAGGCTTGAAGGTGCAAATGATAGAGGTATCGTGGAAAATATCTTGTCTGAGAAGAGTATTTTCGGTTCATTCGACTCTTTTTCTTCAATAGCTGTCAGAAAACAGGCTCTTTTCAATATAATGGATGTCAAGCCTTTTCCAGGTATCACTGATCCCTTGGAACTGCTTTCCAAAGACTACTTGCTTGCAGTGGTTTCAGGTTCAGATCGCAATGCAGTTGATGGTATACTTGGCCGACATTTCAGCGTTAATTTCGATGCAGTGATATCGGGTGATGATGTCATTAAAGGAAAACCCGATCCTGACCCGTACTTAAAATCATTAGATTATCTTGGAGCAGACCCTAAGAATTGCATTGTTTTTGAGAATGCTCCCTATGGTGTGCAAGCTGCAAAAAATGCTGGCCTTTACTGTATCGGCATCCCCACTTATGTTGATCCTCAACTGTTGGGAATGGCAGATAAAGTATTGGAGGATCATCTCAGCTTAGTGGCATATCTCCATCGTTTGGTACGGTGCGAACCTGAAGATCCTTTTCCAGCAATTTTCTCATGAAAACTGCACCCTCCAGCTCAGACGCCATTTTTTTAAGCATCTTAGTATTCTCTTTTATTGTACTGCTGTCAAGTACTTCTCTTATCGACCTGAGCAGTGAATCGGCAGACACTTCATACTCCATCTTTTTCCCATATCCCATTTCATCTATTAGCTGTGCATTGTTCTCCTGTTCCTTTTGTCCACGGTCCGGGAATGCCAGTATCGGCACTCCATAACTTAATGTCTCCATAGTTGTTCCATGTCCGCAGGCACTGATTACAATATCTGTGCTATTGTAATAGGAGAACGGGTCAGCTATGAAATCCTGAACTTCCACATTCTCCGGCACTTCTGCCAATTGCCCTGGGCCAATGTTAGGACCCGTAACAATGGTGTAGTGAATGTCCTTGTCTAATTTTGCTGTGGAAATCACTTTTTGTAATATGGGAAGTCTGTAACCGAATCCTCCGATTGTGCATAATACGTGTGGATGGGCAAGTTCTTTTGCAGTTGCTTTCTTCGGTCCTTTGCGTATTATCGGTCCACTGTAATTTATCTTGTGTTGCACTTTTCTGGAAAAAGAAAGATTGTTCCTGCAAATAGTGTAAGGAAATGGAAAGTCAGGCACAATGATGGTATACACAATACCGTACACTTTGTCATAGAATATCTTTGTGAGCCTTCCAAGCAAGCTCATGAAAAACCCCTTTTCCTGGAAGTATTCTACCATGTTGGATTGATTTTTTGCTACCCAGTGTACATCACCTTTAATGTCCAGCTTTTCCTGGAAGTATTCTACCATGTTGGATTGATTTACTATAATATAGGCCGGGATATTTTTCAAGCGTGCAGCAAGTATCCCTAGGTAATATCCATCTGACACAACGGCATCAGGTCTTGAATTCTTCAGCAGCTTGAAAATGTGGGAAACTCCTGCAATGTCCACAGCAGACACGGTACTCTTTATGGATTCCTTCAGATCGAATGTTCCGGAATTTCCTACCAGCCTGAACTCCTGCGGTATTCTGTATACCTCATATCCCTCCTTTTCTATAAGTTCCTTTGAGTAACCATATGCCCCAAAATATACCTCATGGCCAGCAGCTAGCAGTTCCTTTCCCACGGCAATACACCTGCCTGTATGGCCTAAACCCTCACCACACATGAATATCAGAAATATCATTAGTATCTCCTAAGCACTTATATTTGTTACTTTTATGTCCTGTCATATATCATGTTCACCAAGAAACTATATAGTTAATAAAATTAGTATATTCTATAAAGATTATCTATTTATAAAATGCCACCTTTATATGCCATATACCCGGATGATATTCTACGGATGTGTGTATATTGCATAAAAGAGCACGTTTTTCCATAAAAAAAGTGCTTTCATCGGAGAAAGCAATGGAACTGATGGATGACGGATGGCAAAAGGCAGATCTGCATGTGCACAGCAGCTGCTCATATGATGTTCCTAAGAGCAGTACAGTTCATCCACAAATACTTTTTGAAAAGGCTATGTCGAAAAATATGAGTTATGTGACGTTCACGGATCATGACACCGTAGAAGCTTTCGACATATTGGGGTGGAAAAAAGAAAAACTGGTTCCAGGTGTCGAGTTATCTGTCACTGATAAGTCCAATGTGGGACACACTGTGCATATAAATGTCTTTGAGCTTGACAGCGAGCAGTTAACAGATATGAAGTCTATAGCAACAAAACAGCAAGATATATTTATGGTCATCGATTTTCTCAAAGACAATGATCTTCTTTACATGTACAATCATCCATTCTGGTTCGCGGTAGGAGAAAAGCCTAATTTGCTTGCCGTTCCAGAGCTAGCAAAGCATTTTCCTGTAATAGAATATAACATGCAGGATCTTAAACAAAAGAACCTGTTTGCAATGGCACTTGCCCATAGGTTTGGAAAAGGTATGGCTGTTACCACGGATAGTCATACCGGTGGTATCGGGGCAGTATATACAATGGCAAAAGGTGATGATTTCAGAGAGTATTTCAACAATATCAGTAAGGGTAACTATTATCTTGTCATGGATAATCCTATCTGGAAACATATTACTCAAGAACTTAGTGCGTGGATTGAGCTTGTTTTCAGCACGGATCGGCAGGTTGGAGCTGAATTCTTTACTGGTGTCACTTTGTTGGACAGGGCTGTCAGAATGGTTGCAAGTGACAAACTTGCTGGTTATCCCAGTGTTAACAGATTTACGATGAAGTCAATGCAGAAACTATCTACTTCAGGATTGCCTTTTTTTCTGTATATGCTATCAAAAAGGTCACAGATCTCAGAAATAAAGAATATAATGAATCTTCAGTAGCTTTAAGTAGCCTTAGGTATACTTGGGTGACTATTTTGAAAAACAGTACAGCCAGAATTAATAAATATGTCTTTCTACCCTTTTACATGCAGTGAGTCTGAATTCCTGGTCTGGGAGTAGGATCTTGATATTGCTCACTTATGTATGTATATTTCAAAAGGTTCTTTCTATGAGAACATTGATACTTGTTTGCGGGGAAGGTCTTGGACATACAAGCCGTTGCATTGCCATTGCCAGAGAACTTGTCTCAGCTGGTCATGAAGTACATTTTGGTGCTTATAGCTATTCACAGGAACTGATCGAAAGAAAAGGTTACACGGTCAGTACCATTCCTTCAGAGATTACTTTAGTAGGCGAGGCTGGAAAACTCGATCTTAAAACTTCTATCTTTGAAACTGTGAAAAAAGGTAGATTTCTGGGCATTCTTGTTATCAAACGGCTTATTAGGAACGTTAGGCCCGATGTTGTAATCTCGGATGGTTATTTTACCGGAATTTTGGCTTCAATATCTATGAACGTGCCAGCTTATATCATCATGAATCAGTCCAATATGGAAGAGTTCTTCATGGACAGAGGCGTTTCCGGCAGAATTCTTGCTAAAATAGTGAAAAAATTCTACTCTGGAGTTTTCGGGATAGTTGATGGTATTATTATTCCTGATTATCCCATGCCTTATACTATATGCCGGAAAAATATCAGTTTTGATGACAAGTTAATGGAAAAGGTGTTTTATAGCGGGCCTGTTGTTGGTAAGACTTATGGGGAAGTTCTGCCTGCCCAGGTACTGCATCCTCATGTGCTTTCAACAATTGGTGGTTTTGGTTACAGAGAACCTCTTTTTTTAAAAGTTATCAAGGCTGCCGAAATGTCTCCTTGTATTCATTATACTCTGCTTGCAGGTCCCAGCGTAGACCCTGGAAAATTCACGGGTTTACCATCCAACGTAAATATACTACAGTTCATCAGTGACCAGTTCCCTTATATCAAAGGTTCTGAGGTCATTATTGCTCCCGGAGGGCATAGTACCTTAATGGAAACCCTGAGTTTTGGTATTCCTGTACTCTCTTTTCCTGACCGGGATCATACCGAACAGCAAAATAATGCTTATGTAATAGCAGAGAACGCCCTCGGTTATTCCCTTGATTATTCCACTTCTTCTGAAGACATACTGATGTATCTAAAAGAAATAATTTACAATGGAAAATTTGTGGAAAATACACGATCTATGCGCCAATTATCAGAACAGATGAATGGAGCGGCAGCTATCTGCAAATTGCTGGAGTCCAGTGTTGCATCCAGTAATCATGTTTTGGGACGGACATCTTGGATTTCGGCGCCTCTTAGAAGAACAAAGAACTGGGCACGTAAGATTCGTGCCGGTTTTTTACAAAGTGATCAGAAATATCACTGATCAGTTTTATACTTGCAAGGATAATTCAATCTAATTTGAAATACTAACCTTTAAATACGATGCTTCAAATATATTTGAAACACATGACTCAAGATTATCTCTTACATCTCTTCACTATTGGTTTGCAATCTGTCCAGGAATATCTGGCATTGCATGTACTGCTATGTCTGATCCCGGCCTTCTTCCTAGCTGGTGCGATAGCATCGCTATTCTCAAAAGAGTCGGTACTGAAATACTTTGGTGCCAGTACGCCAAAATATATTTCCTACTCCGTAGCAGCAGTATCTGGCTGCCTGCTTGCAGTATGCAGTTGTACTGTACTCCCGTTGTTCGCTGGCATCTATAAAAGGGGAGCTGGCATAGGTCCAGCCACTACTTTCCTGTTCTCTGCACCCGCTATTAACATCCTGGCTATAGTGTATACCGCAAAGATCCTGGGTTATGATATTGGGGCGGCCAGGGCAGTAGCAGCAATTCTGCTATCGGTCATTATAGGATTGATAATGGCTGCAATATATGAGAGGAACAATGGTGCACATAATGGCATCAAGACCTTTAATGCGGAAGAGCACTCACATACCATTCAGCTTTTCCTGCTGTTGCTGGCCATCCTTGTGGTTCCTGAAATAATCAGATCATGGACATATCTTGCTCTTTTAGAGGTCCCGCTCATAGCTGCTACAGTATACCTGTCTTTCAAATGGTATTCCAGAGAAGAGAGGGAAAGCTGGATGCAGGAGACCTGGTTCCTTGTGAAGATGATAGCTCCTCTGTTGCTCGTGGGCGTTTTTTTTGCAGGCATCATTGTAGAACTCCTACCTTCTGAAATTGTAGTACAATACGTGGGTGGTGGCAACTTCATGTCGTACTTCATTGCTTCTGTTGCTGCAGCACTAATGTATTTCTCAACACTTACGGAAGTTCCCATCATCAGTGCTCTGACATTGCTCGGCATGGCTAAAGGCCCTGCTCTCTCCATGCTGCTTGCAGGTCCGGCATTGAGCCTTCCAAGTATGATCGTGATCAGCAGGATAATGGGTATTCAAAAAGGTCTTTCATATATTGGACTGGTAGTTGTAATGGCAATGATCTCAGGATTCGTATTCGACTATTATGCACTTTGATGGGGAAAAGGTGGGTATATGCGACTGTTGATCATTTCGGACGTACACGGGAACAAAGAAGCTCTCGATGCAGTCATGGCGGTACCACATGACGATGTTATATGTCTAGGTGACCTTGTGGATTATGGTCCGTCTCCTGGTGAGTGCATCGATCTATTGATCGACCAAAAAATTTCTACCATCATGGGCAATCACGACAGTGCAGTGGCTTTCAGGATGGACTGTGGTTGCAGCTATCAGTATAAGCATCTTTCCCAATCAACGCGAGAATATACTTGGGCTGTTCTAAGGGATACTCAGATCGAATCCCTTAGCAATCTCCCTCTGGATTATGAAAGAATGGAAAATGGGAAAAAGCTCTATTTCGCTCATGGTAGTCCTGTATCGTTCTATGATTACATCAAACCCGATACTACCGAAGATGCAATAAAAGAACTTATAAAAGGAGTAGATGCAGAGTTTATATTTATTGGTCATTCTCATCTTCCTTTTGTCAGAAAAGTAGGTGATGTGACCTTGGTGAATCCTGGATCAGTGGGCCAGCCCAGGGATGGGGATACTCGTGCAAGCTGCGCGGTTTTTGACACAGGCACATTACAGGCTGAAATAATTCGGGTTGAATACGATATGGAGGGTGTTTTCAGGAAGATAAGGACAAACATGCCAAATGCAGACGAATTGATAGCAATACTGAAAAGAGGTTACTGAACTATTGCGTATAAATGATACGTGTATAAATAATACTTAGAAAGGTGATTGTATGAAAATAGAAATACTTGGAACAGGTTGTGCGAAATGCAAGAAAACAAAAGAGATCGTTGAGCAGGCAGTTGCAGAGCTCGGCATCAATGCAGAGGTTTTAAAGGTCGAAGACATCAATGCTGCTCTAAACTATGGTGTAATGATCACACCAGCTGTTGTAGTAGACGGTGATGTAAAGATAGCAGGGAAGGTCCCAACGGTCGAGAAAGTCAAGGAATGGCTTTCAAAGAAATAACGGGGGGATATATCATGGCTGAAAAAGTAAAAATGGCAGAAGGGGCAAAATGTGCATGTGAAGCTGCAAACATTGGTCTGTATGCATGTTCAGGTGCTTCCAATGTGGGACAGATGGCAAATCAAGTAGCTGTGGAACTTACTAAGCAAGGAAAAGGCAGGATGATGTGTACGGCAGGTATTGGGGGCAGAATACCTGGTATCATGAAGTCTACGGAAGGCGCTGATGTGATAGTTGCTATCGATGGCTGTTCTCTTAATTGTACAAAACAGTCACTGGAGCTTGCAGGATTCACAGTTGGCACTCATGTCGTATTAACAGAGCTGGGTGTGGCAAAAAATAAACATCTTGATGTTGATGCAAATGAGGTAAGTGAGATATTGGTCAAATTAGAGAAATCTTTAGGAATCTAGAAAATGTATGCTTGTACATAATATGCAGGTGAATAATATGAGGATGCTGGAAGAGTTTTTCCCGGAATTTGCAGAGAAGCTGGATGAGATCGATGAGATATACAGGGACAAGAGGACCATTGACGAGAAAACATATCAGTTCATATGCTTTGCTCTTTCCATCAAGGCCCGCTCAAAACCGTGTGTGCTGAAACATTTCAAAGGTGCCCTTGAGGCAGGTGCAACTGTGAAAGAACTAACCTATATCCTGGCTTTGACAATGCGTGAAGCTGCAGGTGCGGATGATTGCTGGGCCCACGATGTCATAGGTGAGTGGAAAGAGATCCTTAAAGGCAATGTATCCTGCTGCTGTGCAGGCGACAAGGACTAAGGTTTCAATCCTCAACCTATTCCTTTTATTTTTATTTCTGTGTCCCTTTTCACGTAAATGATCTTTTCTATAACGCTAGGACATTTAATCTTCTGTAGTTTCCAAACTATATTTGTCTGTAAATCCCTACTTTGACAGATCTTCTACAGAGCCCAGCTAAATCTTATTCTTCCTGTTCAGAATTGGACGTATTTCCGGTTTTAATCTGTAATACGTGTATCTGGAACTTCTAAAAGAATCTACAACTTCATTTTGTTTCATAACAGACAGATGATGGGAAACAAGGTTCTGCTTTTCCTTTAGCGTATGGACTAATGCATCAACACAATAATCTTGCTTTAGAAGATGATATGCGATTTTTAATCTGATGGGATTACTTAATACTTTGAAAACATTACATAGCCGATTGATCTCATTTTCATCTATGTTGGCTTCATCTTCCAAATCTTGCTCCCATTCTTCTTTAAGGTCCTTGTCAACCGGACAACATTTCATGGATTTTAAAAGAAAACTAAACCATATATAAGTATTCACATCAACATGTCTTGATATCAAACTTGTACTGTTATATTTAGAGACTGCATAAGTTTCATAGGAGAAACTGCATTCCATTTTGAAAAGGGCATCAGGTATTACCATGATCAAAATCTCTTGTGCCGCAGATTTCTCTGTTGGAGTAGATTAACCTTAATGACTAACTTACAAGTTCATAACTAATAAGTAAGTGGTCGTTGACAATAGCTGCATAACTATAAATACAAGGAATGTTTCAATTTTACTTGAAACATCAAGTGATAAAATATCAACAAATATTCACAGAACAAGGAGACTTTGATATGGTAACAGAAGCATGCATTACAAAGGAACCTAAAGGTCTCGGTTTTTTTGAAAGATACCTTACAGTGTGGGTAATTCTCTGTATCATCGCAGGTATACTGCTTGGAAGATTTGCTCCAGGTGTAGCATTGTATCTGGACAGCCTGTCCATTTATATCGGTGAAGCACCCGTGGTTTCAATACCCATAGCTATCTGCCTGTTCTTCATGATGTATCCCATCATGGTAAAGATTGATTTTGGGGAGGTGCTTAAAGCCGGGAAGAGCATCAAACCTGTGGGGCTTACTCTCTTCATCAACTGGGCAATAAAGCCTTTCACAATGTACGCCATTTCAGTATTTTTCCTGGGAACACTTTTCCTGGGTTTCATCGGTCCGGAAGCTACAGATATTGTTAAGATCCCATTTGGTGTTGACCTTTCAGTAGGTGATACTTATGGCGAAGGTACAGTAGTGCTGGTGGATGGCGTGAAAATGCTTGAGATACCCCTGTGGCGCAGCTACCTTGCCGGTTGTATTCTCCTGGGTATTGCTCCATGTACGGCAATGGTACTTGTCTGGGGTTTTCTTGCGAGAGGCAATGATGCGCATACTCTTGTGATGGTCGCTATCAACTCATTGACAATGCTTTTCCTTTACGGTCCCCTGGGAGGATTCCTTCTTGGAGTCGGCAAACTTCCGGTGCCATGGCAGGCATTGGTTCTTTCCATAGGTATATACGTAGCCCTGCCTCTTGCTGCCGGATATGTATCCAGAAAGCTCATCATCCGGGGCAAAGGCGAGGAGTGGTTCAATACAAGTTTTATCCATCTTCTTACTCCAGTGACCATCATAGCCCTGCTGATCACGCTCATCCTGTTGTTCAGTTTCAAGGGAGAGACTATTCTTGCACAGCCTCTTACTATTCTATGGATAGCTATTCCCCTGTTCATCCAGACGACATTCATCTTCATGCTGGGGTATGTGTTCTCTAAAGTTCTGCGTCTGAGCTATGAAGATGCTGCTCCTTCGGCTATGATTGGTGCATCCAATCATTTTGAGGTTGCCATCGCAACTGCAACAATCCTGTTCGGTCTATCGTCGGGTGCTGCACTCGCAACTGTAGTGGGTGTGCTTATAGAGGTGCCTGTGATGCTCATGCTGGTAAAGTTCTGCCTGAGGACAAAGGATTGGTTTGCAAGTTGATACCAACTTTTTCCAGTTTTGATTAATCGGTCGAAATACATTCTATATGGTGTTCAGATGAATAGGTTACTTATTGTAATACTCGTCCTTACTCTATTTTCAGCCGGGTGTGTTGGAAATAATGCTGAAGGAACTACGAAAGTTGTCGATGGAAATTTGCAGGAATCACCTCATATCGAGGTCATCCATTTCCATGGGAATAATCAATGTTATAGTTGCCAGGTAGTAGGGGCTTATGCTGAAGAGACGGTAAATACTTATTTCCCAGACGAGCTGGACTCTGGTAATCTGGTCTTTAGGCATGTGAACTTCGATCTCCCCGAAGATAAAGAATTAACTCAAAGATATGGAGCCGCATATTCTTCTCTCTGGATTGGTACATATACTGAAAAGGGTTTTTCTGCTGAGCAGGACACGAATGTCTGGTATAAGGTTGAAGATAGGAACTCTTACATGTCCTACTTAAGCGAGGTTATAAATGAAAAGCTGGCAGGGCTTTAAATGACCGTACTCGAATTCATGCAGTCGATGGGGTCCAGTGATATTCCACTGGTTGCTGCATTCTTCATAGGTCTGATGACTGCAATAAGTCCCTGTCCTCTTACTACAAACATCACTGCTATAGCATATATCTCCAAGAGGATTGGTCATGGCAGGCATACTCTGGCAGCTGGCTTAGTCTACACATTAGGACGAATGGTTGTATATGTGCTGGTAGCATCATCTATCCTATGGGTTGGCTTGGGCAGCCAGGATATTGCTTTATTGTTGCAGCAATATGGAGAACTTTTACTAGGTCCATTCCTTATTTTCCTGGGAATTCTTATGCTTACAGCCGATAGGTTGCCTTCTTCCAAAGGATGCAGCATGATCAGTGGCCTGGGTCAAAAATACGGAGACAAAGGTTATCTGGGTGGTTTCCTTCTTGGTTTTGTTTTTGCTCTATCTTTCTGCCCTTTCAGTGCGGTGCTGTTCTTTGGGATGATAGTCCCTCTGGCAATGGCTGCTGGGGATCCAATCATCGTACCCTCGGTATTTGCTATTGCAACAGCTTTACCGGTGCTGTTCTTCTCTGTGTTGCTGGTATACTCTGTTTCAAGGGTCGGAGAATTTGTACATAAGCTTCATCTAGTTGAGAAGAGCATGAGAAAAGTAACAGCTCTCGTCTTTATTTTAGCAGGTTTCTATTGTCTTAGGCTTTTGTTCTGATTTATAAGACTGAAGTAAAGATACGATTCCTATTTATTCTACAGGAATCCAGATAAAACACTTATCTTGAATAATATGTATAATCTGCTTACAAATAGATGTTAATTTTGTAATTTTTTAAAATGCCTGCATTCTTTGCGTCAATCAATTTCTTGAGCAAAATCTATATCTACTCGCATTTCAAATTATATTGAAATACTTTGTATCTCGTTGATTTTAAAAAAACACTAGGATGGAATCAAAATGAAGTTGGAAATACTCGGAACTGGTTGCAAGAAGTGTAAGATGACTAAGGAAATTGTAGACAAAGCAGTTGCTGAAACTGGAGTAAAGGCTGAA
Source organism: Methanomethylovorans sp. (assembly GCF_041305605.1). Taxonomy (GTDB): domain Archaea; phylum Halobacteriota; class Methanosarcinia; order Methanosarcinales; family Methanosarcinaceae; genus Methanomethylovorans. The sequence goes on along the minus strand of NZ_JBFYLB010000085.1, from coordinate 13,710 downwards.
GTTGTGAAAGTTGAGGATTTAGAGAAAATAATGTCTTATGGTGTTATGCTCACTCCTGCATTGGTAGTTGACGGTGATGTGAAAGTTGCAGGAAAGGTACCATCTGTCGACGATGTCAAGAAGTGGATATTAAAATAGGGTTGTTTTAACTGGTATACAAATAGTTCTTAATAGCTTTCTGGAGTGTGGGGGATATATGATCACTACTTTTCGAAAACTGCTGATTGCAACAGATGGGTCTGATTATAGCCAGAATGCTATACTTCAAGGAATAGAGCTTGCAATATTAATGGATGCTAAGGTCTATGTTTTGTATGTCCTTGACAAAAAAGCATATGCACCACCTATATTGAAAACATCGATCCCTTTGGGTTCTAAATGGGATATCATGGATGAAACGTTACGCCAAGAAGGAAATGAGGCTATTCAATATGCAAAGAAGGTTGCAGAGGATAAGGGAGTAGACATTGAAACTGTAATTCTGGAAGGTGATCCGGCTCATACAATCCTTCAGTTTGCAGAACAGAACAAAGTAAATTTAGTAATAATGGGAGCTCTTGGCAAGGGTGGATTAGAAAGATTCCTACTTGGAAGTGTAGCAGATAAGGTTATAAAACATTCAAAGATCTCTGTTCTTTTGGTTACAGATAAAATCTTCAATTCATAATTTCCAAGTTGTTGAATTCCACACTTAGATGAAGACATTTTAAGAAGAAGTTGAATACAATGGTAGATGTATTTTATCCTTTACAATGGTTAGCCGATAAGCTCACATATGACACTTTTGGCATTGTTCAAGGAACAGCCCTTGCAAGTAGTGTAAATTTCATAATCTACGACATAATGAAGATTTTGATCCTCTTATGCTTCATGATATTTTTTGTAGCATATATTAGAACCTATGTTACACCAGAAAAAACAAGAAGGGTACTAGGAGGCAAAAAAGGTATTCAGTATAACCTGATAGCATCGTTGGTTGGAACTGTTACTCCTTTTTGCTCATGTTCTTCTGTTCCCTTATTCATAGGTTTTCTTGAAGCTGGTGTGCCACTGGGAGTCACATTTTCATTTCTTATCACTTCTCCTCTAGTAAATGAAGCAGCAGTTGCTGTGCTCTGGGCTACCATCGGACCCAAGGCAACACTGATGTATGTAATCTCAGGAGTAGTAATTGGTGTTATTGGAGGATATTTGATAGGTTTGTTAAAAATGGAAAAGTACGTTGCAGATTTTGTGTATAAAATCCATTCCAAACAAGTTGCTGAAACCAAAATGACCCGAAAGGAAAGACTTGATTATGCAGTAGATGAAGTAAAAGATATTGTTGGAAAGGTATGGATATATGTTATCATAGGTGTTACTTTAGGAGGCATTTTCCATGGGTATGCTCCTGAAGGAATACTTGCTAAATATGCAGGTAAAGATAACCCCTTGGCAGTTCCAATAGCCGTTCTGATAGGAGTCCCCCTCTATTCTAATGTCATGGGGATGATTCCCATTGTAGAAAGCTTGATTGGAAAAGGTCTGCCAGTTGGGACCTCGCTTGCATTTCTAATGGGTGTCACCGCTTTGTCCCTCCCGGAGATAATTATCCTGAAGAAAGTATTGAAGAAAGAATTGATTTCGGTCTTTGTGACAATTATAACAGTATCCATAATCTTTACAGGGTATCTGTTCAATTATCTCCTATAGAGAATTGTTCAATTGTGTTCTTCAAAGTACCAAATAAGGATCTAATAATGTAAATGATTCTTAAAGGTCTCCTGTTATCATCGCTTTGTGATATGCCATTGCAAGTATCTTATTCACAAAGTTGATAGCTTCTTCTTCAGAGTCTACCATCCTTATTGTGACCTGCCCATTCTGAAAAAAGTTCATTTCTATAATGCCGCTTCTTACGACCGCCATACCCAATTTCTCGGAATACTTGCCATCCAGGTACCTGGCTATCAAAGTAAGATCAGGTGCTTCGTCCAGCTGCGCAATGATCCTCAGCTTCCAGGGATCAGCTATGCAGGGCAGGATCTTTTCTGTATGTGCAACTCTCATTTCCAATCCTCTCGCAGGTAAAATTGCCATTGCAAGTGTTTCAATATCTATTGAAATTCTATTTAAGTTTAATGAACCTGAATATATGACAACAATGGAGTGACTGGGATTATAATAGATGTTGCATTTTTGTTTCTCTGTGCGCATCATAAGAAAATGACCAAAATCAGTAATAAAACATGGTAGGACCGTTTTTTCCTAACAGATTACCGGAGGGTTAACAGTCCTTTCAATTTAAAAAAATACTATTTCTTATTTTGCAGTTTTCCTGAGACTTTTCATTTTTTCGAGTTCGGCTTCCAGTCCCTGGATCTTGAGTTCGTCGATCCTGTCTTCAAGATCTGAAAGTTCCTTGTCAGCCTTCAAAACAGTTGCACGTATTTTTTCAACAACGTTCTTCTCCAGGTTAAGCCTCTGTTTTTTGGTTTCATTGACCAGGTCTTCCACCAGCATCTTACCTTCTTCTTTGCTGAGGGTACCGGTATCAACCTTTTCCTTAACGAACTCTCTTATTCTTTCTTCAGACAACGCTGCCAATCCTGCACCAATCAGTGCAGCTGCACCAAGAATCCCAACTTTTGTCATTTTATCCATATATTAAACCCCCTTTGTATATTTCATAAATTCCTAGGCGTAAAGTTTAGGTAACGTCAGAACTCCAGCATCATGAATGGTATCCATATAGGATAAATCCGTAATCCTCTAAAGTTCAAGTTTGCATTTCCACTACAAAAGCATAGGTGCAATTGTAATATAAATATAATGGGGTTAATGGGAAAAAAGTCGATCATATTTATTTTGATCCTGTCTATTACTCAATGAAGGGCAAATTCGAAAAATATAATAAATCTAATAAGCAAATAGGACTCTATCTAACCAGTTAGTCTCTTTATTAAAACTCTGTTAGAAACATTCAATTAGTATGAATTACATCACAGGGATAGCCATGCCAAATAAAAGGAAAAATTCTGTTGACCTTCCCATTGTTGCTGCTCTAGTATTGCTTACGGACTTATTCATATTAATACCGGAGCTGGCCGCAACTCCTATCCGTACGGTGCTGGGTTTGCCTATGGTCCTGTTCCTTCCGGGATATGCTCTAATAGCAGCTCTTTTTCCATCAAAAGATGATCTTGATGGTATTGAACGCCTGGCACTGGGTTTTGGTCTGAGTATTGCCGTTGTACCGCTGATAGGTCTTGGGCTTAACTACACGCCCTGGGGTATAAGGCTCATTCCAATATTAGTCTCTTTATCGGTCTTTACCCTCTTCATGTGTGCGGTTGCGGTTTACAGGAGAGCTCAGCTTCCTTCTGAGAAGGCTTTTTCGGTGTCCCCGGGTGAGGTATATGAATCCCTTAAAGCGCCTGTTAGCAGTCAACCCGAATCCCGGTTGGACCGCATTCTTACTATCATTCTTGTTATCTCGGTCTTGGCATCTGTGGTTGCACTTGCGTACGTTGTGGTAAGTCCTAAACAAGGTGAAAAATTCACAGAATTCTACATTCTTGGTATGGATGGCAAGGCGGACAATTATACTACGCATTTTACTCTGGGTGACGATGGCCAGGTGATCGTTGGTGTGGTCAATCACGAATATGAACGTGCCAAATATACAATGGATATTAGACTAAACAATGATTCGCTCTCAATTCCATCCAATGTTCAGAGTTTCAGTTTAGAACACAATGCTACCTGGGAGAGGCCTGTGGTATTTACTCCAAATTCTGTTGGTAATAACATGAAATTAGAGTTCCTGCTTTACAAGAACGATAATCTGACTGTTCCTTATAGAGATCTTCATCTATGGGTTAATGTAACGAGGGATATGAATGCAGCCTAATGAAGAAAATGTCCCGGGTAAACGGGAGCTTGAATTCTCCCGTTTGGCCACCAGGTCGTCACGTCCAGTTTTGTTTACTATCTTGCTCATAGTGTTTGCGGAGCTCCTGATGTTTTTAGGAATACGGGGAGCAGCAATCCTACTACATACGTTTGTTCTTATTGTTGTGTCTATAAGCACTGTGCGCATCAAAGATAAGTATATAGCATGGGCTCTGCAGGCTCTTATGCTTCTGCCTTTGTTAAGGCTGATCAATTTCTCCATGCCTGTATTCTCAGAAATGGTGTTATATCGATATTTCTATGTTTATATACCATTGTTTATACCCATATTCCTTATAATAAGGCATCAGAGTTTTTCTCTGATACAGCTTGGTCTGTCTTTTAAGAAGTTTGTCTTTTATTTGCCTCTTTCATTAGTGATCAGTTTGCTGATAGCAGAAGGTGAGTATTTTATTGCTCCTGTCGGTCCTCTCGTGCCAAACATGTCTTTCTATAATATGGTGGACATTGCTTTGATCATGATCTTTTGTGTGGGTTTGGTGGAGGAGCTTGTGTTCAGATCTATTCTGCAGACAAGGCTTGAAGGTGTATTTGGTTCCACAATGGGGCTTATTATTACCAGCTTGCTTTTTGGTGTTATGAGTTCCGGTCATGGCGCAGTCTATGGAATTCTCTTTGCATCCGTGGTAGGTCTGATGCTGGGTTACATGTTCAGTAAAACTCATAGTCTGCCTCTTGTTGCTCTTACTCATGGACTTGTCAATCTCTTCCTTTTTGGCCTCATACCCTTGCTGGGGCCAGGGCTTGGGATACTCTGATAAATACATATTTACTGATTTACGATGGGCTTTGCTAAGGTAAAGTTCCATCCAGTATCATTCTTTTCGAACTTGTCCCAACGACACTTCTATCTGCATTTCATACCTTTACTGATTCTATCGATATTTCAGTAAAGCTGAAAGCTAGTAGGAATTATAGGTGGATCCTAAGTAAAAATAAGTGAATAAAAATCGAAAATTCAAAAGAAATGTATGGTTCAGCCATCTACTAACAGATCATTATCAAAATAACTAAGTATTAACTCTATTTCTCAGATTATCGTAATGATCTTATAAATTACAATAGCAGCGAAAGAAATCAACAGTGGTATTATGTTCATGTCCAGTGAGCACTTGATGGTACTATTCCATCTTGTAGACGCGGATAACATAAGCTTTGCAGAGAGTAGCGTCACTAATGCTATGACTGCAAGTACTCCATATTCGGGAAGTCCCATAGCTGTGGTCATCGATGTGGTTCCATCCGTTGTAGTGACAGATGCCACTGCACTTACTAATGCTGCAGATGCTATAGATGTTAACATATTGTCCTGTCCATATTCCTTATCACTATATATATCTTTTCTACTGTTCGGTGGCATTACCAGCAATTGTTGCAATTATTCTTTTATCTACTGATCAATATCTATTAGTAGTTACTGCCTTGTCTTTTTATGAACGATTGTTTATTTATATTTAATTAATATATTAATTGATATGCCCGACATCCAGGATAAGAGCAAATCAAATCTATATGGTATCAAAGGTTTGCACAATGTTTATTCATGGCATGGCCTTGCTGTACACTTCAAGAACAGTTCCAGGGTACAAAGGTGTGAATTCTTTAGTTCATGTACATCTTCGCGTCGATCCAATTCCTGTAATTTTTCTGTTAAACGGCAGGATGCAATTTACATGCTCGAGTCAGAGTTCAATGTAACGTTGAACCTGGCCGAAAAACTTATCGATACTCTGCTTGATATGGGTAATGCACGTACTCTGCGTTGCAGTAAGAATGATAATGATCCGTTTGATGAAGGTACACGGATGGTACTATTCGACGAGGAATTGTAAGTCAGCATCACAAAATTATTATGCATCCACGTTCATCTGCATCCTATGTTCACGATCATTACAGGTGCTCAGTTTGGTGATGAAGGCAAAGGGAAGATAGTTGACCTGATATCTGATAAGTATGACCTTGTGGTCAGATTCCAGGGAGGGGATAATGCTGGTCACACGGTTAAAGTAGGTGATAGTATCTACAAACTGCACCTCATACCCTCTGGTTTTCTGCTGGATTCCAGGGTACTCATAGGTCCGGGTACGGTCCTGAATCCTCAATCTCTGGAACAGGAGCTGGAAATGCTTGCCAAGGGTGGGATCCATATTGGTCCTGATAAGCTCGGTATAGATGCCAAAACCAGCATTATCATGCCATATCACATTGAACTCGATGGTCTGAAAGAGTCCAGTCGCTCTGAAAAGATCGGAACCACTAAAAAAGGTATAGGCTTTGCATATATAGACAAGGTTGCAAGAGATGAGATACGGCTAGCTGATCTTACAGACAAGGCAAAGTTCCTTGCAAGACTCGGGGAACTGGCTTCTCAGAAGGAGAATTCAATCCGTGAGCTAGGGGGCGATCCATCCGTTGTTATGGATAGTAAATTTATAGATCTCTATGTCACACTGGGTGAAAAGTTTGCACCTTACATGACGGATGTCTCTCTGGAGATCAACAAGGCATTAGAAGAGGGGAAGAATGTGCTGGCTGAAGGTGCACAGGGGACACATCTTGATGTGATCCATGGGACTCAGAAGTTTGTCACTTCCTCCTGTACTATTGCTGGTTCTGCATGTGCCAATCTGGGAGTAGGGCCTACTAAAGTGGAAAATGTGCTGGGAATAGTCAAGGCATACATCACTCGTGTAGGTGAAGGTCCTCTGCCAACCGAACTAAAAGACAATGTGGGTAAACAGCTCCAGCAGGTTGGGAGAGAGTTCGGTACAACTACTGGCCGGGCAAGGCGTTGCGGATGGTTCGACCTGCCGTTGGTAAAGAAAGCTGTTTTCCTCAATGGTTACACGGAACTTGCTCTTACAAAGCTTGATGTGCTTTCTGGCATTGATCCATTAAGGGTATGTACAGGCTATGAATTACGAGGTAAGTTCATGGAGTATCCTCCTGAGCTCACTGCTGACCTTGCACAGTGTGTTCCTGTTTATGAGGAGTTGGCGGGATGGTCAGGCGATCTTACTCATGTACGCCGGTTCTCTGATCTTCCTGATGCTGCCCGCAGGTATGTTCTATATCTTGAGGATAAAATTGGGGTACCCACTGAATATATTTCAGTGGGTCCTGGAAGGGAACAGACTTTCAAAAAATAACTCCTTTCTTTCTTTTCTGCCGAAAAGCGTATATACTAACTGAGAGTTTAAAACCAATACTTTACCGTATCTAAGTTTCAAGATGCTGAGTCCAATTATCTGAAAATTTGTTATCTAATCCAGGGAGAATAGAATGACTACGTTATATGATGTTCCTGCAAGTGACCTGATCTCTAAGGTAGCAGAGAAGTTGAAGGAGAATGAGCATGTAAAACCTCCGGAATGGGCGGCCTATGTTAAGACCGGTGCCCACAAGGAACTTGCTCCTAAGAATAGTGACTGGTGGTACATTCGCTGTGCCGCTGTGTTAAGAACTATTTATACTGATGGTCCCATTGGTGTAGAGAGGCTGCGATCTGTCTACGGAGGTAAAAAAGATATGGGTTCCCAACCTCACAGAAAGGCTAAAGGAAGCGGCTCCATTGCCAGAGAGGCTGCACAACAGCTCGAAGCAGCAGGTTTCGTTCGCTCACTGAAGAGTGGTCGTATTGTTTCTCCTGCTGGTCAATCCATGCTGGACAATACCGCATATGAGGTCAAGCAGGCACTCTTAGAGAAGATCCCAGGGCTTGCCAAATACTGATTGGCACTCAATGCCCGATAAACTTCCAATATTCATGTAAGTCGATAGTATATTCACAGGTGATTGCATGGCAGGTGAACTTGAGGATATCCGCAGAAAAAGGCTTGAACAATTACAGCGCCAACAGGCCGGGCAAATGCATCCAGATATTCAGGCTGCTTATCAGCAGGAACAGATGCAGGCCGAATTTGAAGCCAAGAAACAATCCATTCTTCGGCAGATCCTTACTCCCGAAGCAAGGGAGCGGATGACCACATTGAAAATGTCCAGGCCCGAACTGGTAGAACAGCTGGAATCCCAGCTTATAATGCTTGCACAGAACGGGCGCCTGCAGTCGCAAATTACTGATGAGAAATTAAAGGCGTTGTTGGCCCAAATGCAGCCCAAGAAGCGCAAGACCAGTATAACAAGGGTATAACTACAGGTTATGAAGGCATCCGTTCTTTTCAGCGGTGGAAAGGACAGTTCTCTGTCGGCTATACTGCTTGAGCCATTCTTTGAGATAGAATTGGTGACATGTACCTTTGGTTTGCTCCCAGTGGGTGAAGTTGCCAGAAAAGCAGCTGAACGGCTTGGTTTTGCTCACCGGGCTCTTGAACTTGACAGGCAGGTGCTGGAAGAAGCCAATGATCTTCTTATAAGGGATGGTTTTCCCAGAAGCGCCATTAATCATATACATCACGCGGCTGTGGAAAGACTTGCCTGTGAGAAGGATGTTTCAGTAGTTGTTGATGGGGTGCGCCGGGATGACCGCGTTCCTGTATTGACCATTGGCCAGTCCCGCAGTATAGAGGACAGGTTAGGTATAAAGTATATATGTCCGCTAAAGGGATACGGCAGATCTGCTGTTGATCTTCTGGTAAGCAAATATTTGATAATAGATGAAGGCCAAAGTTCAGAGGTCATAAAGGCAGATTATGAAACAGAATTGCGTGAGATCATACGTCAAAGACATGGTGAATATATGATAGGGAAGCTTTTTCCCTCTCATGTACAGTCTTATGTCATTGGCCGTAAGAAATAATATACTATCTTAAATTGCCAATAGATATCTTATACTGGATATCACTAAACAGCAATATACAAAATAAAGCCAAACCTTGATATACATCTTATTCGATTTATGATTCCATAGATAGGTGAGACAAGTGAGCCAGAATACTAAAGGACAAAAAATTAGGCTTGCAAAAGCACACAGGCAGAATCACAGGGTTCCAACTTGGGTGATAATCAAGACCGCTAGAAAGGTTGTAGGTCACCCCAAGAGAAGAAGCTGGAGAAGAAGCGATCTGGATGCTAAGTAAGTAGGTGATGATGATGGCAGAAGATGCAGTTAAAGAGCAGATCTATACGATCCCCCTGCGTTCAATAAAAGAACTTCCCAGGTACAGAAGGGCGGATAAGGCTATGACGCTCATAAGGAATTACCTTACAAAACACATGAAGGTAGAATCCAAGCAGGTAAAGTTGCACACGACCATTAACGAGAAGGTATGGGAAAGAGGTATGCAGAAGCCTCCATCCTTCATAAGGGTACGTGCTGCAAAGTTCGAGGATGGAGTAGTAGAGGCAGAGCTTGCCTGAGACTACTGCCTTATCTTATTTTATAAAGCGAAGTACGTTGAAATGATAATCCCTACTCTGGATATAATGGATACCCCTATTATAGGGGTTTTCGCTACTTGTACGGAAGACTTTGCTCTGGTGCCATGTGGCACAAGAGCAAGTGCCAAGGACTTTATAGCTGACAATTTGCATGTCCGGGTATTAGAGGTCATAATGAGTCAGAGCAGTGTGATCGGTTCTATGATCAGGGGCAATTCCAGTGGATTTATTGTTCCCAGAGGCTCTCAAATCGAAGGATTGAAGGGTATTGATCTTCCGGTTTCCAGCCTTCCTGATAAGTTGAACGCAGTTGGGAATATTGTCCTTGCTAACGATTCGGCTGCCCTGGTCCATCCGGAATTGTCTGACCACTCTATTGATATCATTGCACGAACCTTAAAAGTGGATGTGCATAGGGGTACTATCGCAGGTCTGAAAACAGTAGGCATGGCCGGGACAGTAACTAACAAGGGATTGCTCGTTAATCCCAAGGCCACTGCACAGGAGCTGGCATTCCTTGAAGAGATATTTGAACTGCCCGTGGATGTAGGTACCACTAATTTTGGTACTCCGATGGTAGGCTCAGGCCTGCTGGCAAATTCCAAAGGTTATGTGGCAGGCTCAAAGACTACCGGCTATGAGCTAGGTAGGATCGAGGGTGCTCTGGGCTTTATTACAAAAGAGTAAGAATATTTCAATTTTATATATGGGTGATTGATATGAAGGACTTTGTTGTTAAAGGAAAGTTCAAAGCCGGATGTGAATGGGAAAAATTCACCAAGCAAGTTGCTAGCCAGAATGAAAAGAATGCAGAGGATAAGGTATACTCTCTCTTTGGCAGCAAGCATGGTATAAAAAGGATGTTCGTAAAGATCGAAAGTATTGCTGAGGCATGATCCATGGCAGAGATGAATGACACGGATCCACGTAACCTATTGATGCAGCACCGTGAGTATCAGCGCAGAGCAGAAGCTTTGCAACAGCAGATAAGCATGGTAAGTCTGTCAGCACAGGACTGCCAGCGGGCCATTACTACCATTGAGGAACTGGAAAAAGAAAAGGCAGATGCTCAGACCATGGTCCCCATAGGGTCCGGTTCATTCGTCTATGCTAAGCTTGAGATGATCGATAAAGTAGTAGTCAATGTGGGTGCCGGTATCAGTATCGAGAAATCCGTTGCTGAATCAAAGGAAATTCTTCAGAGACGTAAGGATGAGCTCGACAAGATACTGGAGAAAATGAATACTGCCTTAGCACAGCTGGCCCATGGTATGCAGGCCATAGAAGCTCAGGTTACAGCACTGCAGCAGGGTGCACAGTCAAGCACCCAGTGATCTTTTTTTGCATTTCCGCAGAGTTGGTCGTGTGTTCAATAAACTGAAAGAAAAGCTCAGCGGCTTTACAAAAAGCCTCGGCAAGCAGATAGATGAAAAGGCTATTCCTGTGGAGGCTACACAGAAACAAATAGCTGAAGTTCCAGTTATATCCCCTTCTGAGGCAGAGCAGCAGCCCTTAATTGACACTGCGGTCGAAACTAAAAACGATAAGATCGAACCTCAGAAGGCTACCGGCTCTGACCTTAACTCTGATATTCAAGCTCCCAAGCTTTCGGAACAGAAAAAGTTCGGTCTTGTAAGCAAGGCTAAAGCTCTGGTTTTTGAGCGCGAGTTCATTCTTGATGAAAACGATCTCGAGGACCCCCTTTGGGAATTGCAGATGGCTTTGCTTGAGAGTGATATTGCTCTTACTGTTGCGGAAGCTATTACAGAAGCTGTGAAATCGGAGCTTGTAGGTTCCCGCAGGAAGATTGGCAAGGATACCACTGATATTGTTGAGCAGGCTTTGCGTAATGCTTTGTATGATGTGATGAGTGCCAATGTTTTTGACCTTGATGACTATGTTAAGAATTCCAGGAAGCCCGTGCACATAGTTTTTGTGGGTATCAACGGTACCGGAAAGACCACCAGTATCGCTAAAACTGCAAAACGTTTCAAGGACATGGGCTACTCCGTAGTTCTTGCGGCAGGCGACACTTTCAGGGCAGGTGCGATCGATCAGTTGCAGATACACGGTGACAGGGTCGGTGTAAAAGTGATCCGGCATCAGGAAGGCGGCGACCCCGCAGCAGTTGTCTATGATGCTATACAATATGCTAAAGCCCACAAAGCCGATATAGTGCTTTCAGACACGGCAGGCCGCATGCACACCAACCTCAATCTCATGGAACAGCTCAAGAAGGTCTGCAGGGTAAGCTCCCCCGATCTTATTATTTTCGTGGATGAGGCAGTAGCCGGCAACGATGCTGTGGAGAGGGCAGCCCAGTTCAATGAAGCAGTACCCATAAGCGGTTCCATCTTAACCAAAACAGATGCAGATGCCAAAGGCGGCGCTGCGATATCCATTGCTTATATTACAGGCAAACCAATCCTTTTCCTGGGCATGGGGCAGGGTTATGATGACCTGAAGAAATTCGATCCCAAGTGGTTCGTGGATCAGATTTTTGAGTGATCAATTATAAATAATATGTGCAGTAGCCTATTGGCCACTGCACTCAGCCTTCAGTTCCCGTGCTAATTTCTCTAATCTTTCCTTCACGTTTTCCTGGGAAGCAATGATGTTCACGAAGGCCGATCCCACTATTACGGCATCGGCACCGGCTGCTATAACTTCTGCTGCCTGCTTTCCGTTGGAAATGCCAAATCCCACTGCTCTGGGAAGCGTTGTGTTAACTTTCCCCAGGATATCTCTTGTGGACTTTGCCACATCAGCGCGGGCTCCTGTGACTCCCAGGCGGGACACTATATATATAAATCCAGAATCCTTGCTGAATATCTTTTGCATCCTGTCCTTGTCGGTTATGGGGGTTACCATGAATATTATGTCAACACCATGTATTTTAGATGCTTTCAGAATGTCATCGGCTTCCTCTATGGGCAGGTCAGGCACTATTATACCTGTGATACCTGATGCAGCGCAATCCTTCACGAACTTTTCCACACCTCTTCTGAAGATAAGGTTATAGTATGTCATACATACCAGTGGCACCTGCTCTTTAATAGATGCAGCAAGTTCGAAATAGATGTCCGGGTTCATACCGGCTTCCAGGGCCCTGTCAGATGCAGCCTGGATAGTAGGTCCGTCTGCCACCGGGTCCGAGAACGGCAGGCCAAGTTCCACTATATCGGCTCCGCCCTTTACAAGTGCATGCACATATTCTTTGGTAGCATCTTCACCGGGGTCTCCTGCACATACATAGGCAATGAGAGCTTTTTCTTTCTTTGCTTTCAGTTCCTGGAACTTTTCTGCTATTCTCATAATTTTCCCTCGCAAGCACCTGCTTGTAACTTCAATACCGTCTCAAGGTCTTTGTCTCCTCTTCCGGAAAGGCTCACTACTACCAGGTCGCCAAGTTCGCCTGTATCCGCCATTTTCTTTATGTATGCCAGTGCATGCGATGACTCCAGTGCCGGGATTATACCTTCCAGTCTGCACAATTCGTGGAATGCATCCAGAGCTTCCTGGTCGTTCACACTGCCAGGTTGGATCCTGCCTGTCTCTGCCAGGTATGCAAGTTCAGGTCCGACACCTGAGTAATCCAGGCCAGCAGACACAGAAGTGGATTCCAGGATCTGTCCGTACTTGTCCTGAAGGATAAGTGTTCTGGCACCCTGCAATATCCCCTCCTCACCTGCGCCCAGAGAAGCAGAATGCATTGCAGTCTTTCCCTGCACCTGTATACCGCACCCTCCGGCCTCCACTGGTAAAAGTTTCACATCAGTATCTTCCACAAAGGGATGGAATATGCCCATAGCATTGCTTCCACCACCTGCACAGGCAACGATGGAGTCAGGAAGCCTCCCCTCCTTTTCCATGATCTGCTGTTTGACCTCTGTACCTATCACGCTCTGGAAATCCCTTACGATCATGGGATACGGGTGTGGTCCCACTACTGAACCTATAAGATAGTGTGTGTTTTCCACATTTGTCACCCAGTCCCTAAGAGCCTCGTTTATGGCATCCTTCAAAGTCATAGAACCGGATATTACTGGATGCACCTTTGTACCCATAAGTTCCATGCGGTACACATTCATTTTCTGCCTTTCCACATCCTTGGCGCCCATGTACACAGCAGTCTCAAATCCAAGATTAGCTCCGGCCATGGCAGTTGCAGTACCATGCTGTCCGGCTCCTGTCTCAGCGATTAGTCTTTTCTTGCCCATGTACTTTGCAAGCAGTGCCTGTCCTATAGTGTTGTTCAGTTTATGGGCTCCGCCATGTACCAGATCTTCACGTTTGAGATATATCTTCGTACCATATTTCTTGCTAAGATTCCTCGCATGGTACAGAGGTGTACTACGCCCGGCGAACTCGGTAAGATAATAGTTTAGCTCCCTTAGAAATTCGGGATCTTCCTTGTAT
>NZ_JBFYLB010000084.1:0-9475 GCF_041305605.1 Methanomethylovorans sp. | reverse complement strand
ACTTGCAACTATAAGAGGAAGGATGATAGGTTTTATTTTCCAGCAGTTCAACCTGATCCCCACGCTGAATACTATTGAAAATGTTATGCTTCCTCTTGAATTTCAGAACGCAGATCCTTCTGCTGCTAAAAAGAAGGCTGCTGAACTCTTGGATCTGGTGGGACTCTCTGAAAAAGCCCGTAATCTTCCATCTCAACTATCCGGTGGTCAAAGGCAGAGAGTTGCTATTGCCAGATCACTGGCCGTAGACCCGGATATAATACTGGCTGATGAGCCCACAGGTAACCTTGACAGCAAAACAGGGACCTATATCCTTGATTTCCTGCATGAACTGCACAAGAAAGAAGGAAAAACAATAATCATTGTGACACACGATGTGACCCTTGTCAGATACGCTGAAAGAGTTGTTCACATCAAGGACGGAATGGTGGAATCAATAGAAGAAAGAAAAAACAATTAAGGTGATTTCCATGAAAAGAATGCTACTATTTATACTCTTGATCTTATCTCCCATCGCACATGCCTCCGCAGCGACATATGTGGATGCCTCTGGGATTAGTGTTGATATTATAAGCCAAACCCCAAACCCTGCCAGACCAGGTGAGACAGTTGAACTGACCCTTAGTGTGCAGAACTTCGGGAATGAAGATCTTAAGAACATAGTTATAACTGCGCAACCTGAATATCCTTTTTCACAGGTAGATGGCGAATCATTGACCAAAACAATATCCTATCTCAATGCCAGACAGGATGACGATGATGCTGCAACAGCGAAGCTTAAATTTAAGGTAGCTAGCGATGCGTCAGCAGGCACATATGAACTGGATATAGTTACTACAGATTCAAGCGGTGCTACTAAAACAACTACACTGGAGCTTGAAGTAAGAGGCAAAGATTATGCTCAGGTAGTGACCATAAGTAAGTCCAGAATAGATTTTGCCACTGAGGAGCAGCTCGATTTTGTGGTTACAAATACCGGTAGTTCACCTCTGAAGAATATGAAGATATCCTGGGAGGATCCCACTGGAACTATCTTGCCTGTGTATTCGGATAATACCAAATATATCAGCTATCTTGCTGCAAACGAATCTCTAACTGTCAGTTATATAATTATGGCAGATGTGAATGCAGATCCGGGTCTTTACCAGCTGGACATTAATCTCGAGGTTGAGGATTACAACTCCAATGTCAGCACAATTTCAACTACAGCAGGTTTATTTGTAGGTGGTGGGACTGATTTCGATGTCGCATTTTCCGATAATTCCGATGGAGAGGTATCGTTCTCAATAGCTAACATCGGTAATAATGAAGCATATTCAGTGAAAGTGTCCATTCCGGAACAGGATGGTTATACTGTATCAGGCAGTTCATCTACAATTGTAGGTAACCTGGAAAAGGGTGACTATACAATCGCCTCTTTCACAGTATCCCAGCAGGGAGCAGGAGGCATTCCCGGCAGTGCCAGCGCCGTTCCGGGTGGAAATGCTGCAGCTTCAGTAGCATCCACAAATTCAACTACAAGTAATAATCTCCAAGTTCTGATCGAGTACACGGATTCCGCAGGTCAGAGAAACACGGTGGAAAAATCTGTCAAACTATCACAGTCCGGTACAACCACAACTGCAACAGCGGGTCAGGGTGGAATGCCGGGTCAAAGCTCATCCAGTTCTAACTATGTTTACATTCTGGTAGTAGCTGTACTTGCATCAGGATATGTAATGTACTATAGGAGAAAGCATGGAGAGAACCCTGCTATAATTAAAAAGCTGGGCTCACTTGCACACCACGGGAAAAAGAAAGAAGGTAATTAACTATGAGAAACAGCAGCTATCTCAAGATGGCCCTTACCATCCTGCTGCATAGCAAGATCCGCAGCTGGCTCACAATTATCGGTATAGTCATAGGTGTAGGTGCTGTTGTAGGTATCATGTCTTTAAGCGAAAATATGCAAAAGGACATGGAAGATAGGCTCTCCGAAATGGACCTTACAGCCATCACCATTTCTCCCGGCTCTTCAAGAGCTATGATGTCAATGGGACCGGGGGGTGGCGGAGGAGGTGGTGGAGCTTCCTCCTCCTCCTCTGAGGACACCAACCTCACTAAAAAAGATGTCATGGCTCTGAAATCCGTAGACGGTATAAAATACATGTATGGTCAGATATCGGGTAAGGAAGATGTCTACTTCCTGGGAGAGGAAGCAGAGCTTAGTATCACGGGTGTGGATCCTCAGGTATGGCAGTACGCTACCACAGATACTGTAGAGTCAGGCAGATTACTGGAACCGTCGGATAACTATGTTGCTGTTATAGGAAGTGGTGTTGCAGAAGATGTTTTTGACAATGAAGTAGGACTTAACCAGGTACTTACAATAGCTGGAAAGTCTGTTCGCGTGGTCGGCATACTGGAATCAGAAGGAGGCAGTGGTGATAACTCTATTATCATGCCTATTGATGCAGCAGTGGCTCTGATTGAAGATGCAGAACCTGATGTGTTCGATTCCATTATTGTCAAGGCTGAGAGTATGGATATTGCAGAGAATGTTTCAGCTGACATTGAAGATAAACTCATGCTCTCACGTCATGTGACAGAAAAGGACATGGATTTCTCTGTCAGTACATCTGCATCCATGGTGGAAACAGCTTCAGAAATGATGGAATCTATGACCTTGTTCCTGGCTGCTATTGCAGGAGTATCACTTGTAGTAGGTGCTGTAGGAATTGCAAACACAATGTTCACATCGGTTATGGAAAAGACAAGAGAGATTGGTACTATGAAAGCCATTGGTGCAACTAACAGGGATATACTTATGATATTCATGGTAAACTCTGCACTTGTGGGGTTCGTAGGAGGTGTACTAGGTGTTATTGTTGGTTCCATGGTAACTGCTCTGTTCCCGTTGCTGGGAATGCAGATGATGGGTGGCTCTGTGTCAGTAAGTTTATCTCCTACCCTTACTGCCTTTGGTCTTTCCATTGCAGTGGCCGTGGGCGTGATCTCAGGTGTTGTGCCTGCATTCCAGGCATCAAAAATGAAACCAGTAGATGCTTTGAGGTATGAGTGATCATGCCTCTTTTCAATATACTTAGTATTTGAACTTTAAGGAGTGGATCAAATGAAGAGGCTATTACTATATGGTATAATATTTTGTGCCCTTGTAATAGGTTATGCCAATGCTTTTCCAAACGAACAGCAGGAACAGAATGTGGAGACTATACTCTATGATGCACAGGACGCATCCGGTACTAGCGGGAGAGTATTTGCAGGCAGTGATGTCAGGGTAGTAAGAGGAATGCCTTCCGGACAGTCACAATCTCCCGGTTCTCCTGGAAGAATGATGCAAAATCCCCGGAGGGCAGTGCAGCAACCTTCTACTCAGAACGATCAGCAACAGGTGTTTGCCGACAGGCCACAGTTCGTTCAGGATGTGCAGGGCAGAGATGAGCTTAATCAATTCCTGCAACGCAACACCGTGCTTTTGGATGCTGATTACAATTTCCAGATGTATGTGACACCGGGTAATGGAACAGTGCTTGAATACCTTGAAGACAATGATCTTGATAACAAGTACGATATATATGACGCGGCTCTTTCCTGGGTATGGGTTTCGGATTCACTCCTTAATGGTCAGGAAGAAGCCTGGTTATACCCTGCAAAATTCCTCCGCAAGACGCCAGATTATTCGTCTAACCCCGTTTCCGGAACTATAGTAAGTGACTGTGAGGAACAGGCAAACACTCTGGCTTCACTGTTTATTGCTTCAGGTGAGTATAATGTAAGTTCGGTGAGAGTTGCCATAGGATATGTGAACTTCGACGGTATTACCGGCGGCCATGCATGGGTAGAGGTTTATGAGGATGGGGAATGGTTCCCACTGGATGCTACCATGGGTCCGTACTATGACGAAGATGAAGACGAAGTGGTAGCAGGGGATGAAGATAGTACCGATTACTATCAGTTTACCACGGAATCATACCCGGTTATGGAACTCTGGTATTACTACAACAACGAGTATTTCGTTGATGTAATATCACATACAGGGAATGCACCTGATAACTGGAAGGAAGTGCCTTCCAGTTACTATTAATTTTTCCACTACGCTTTATCTTATTTTATCCTTTTCGTGGTAATCCACGACAGTTATTTATAATTTTGGAACCCTGCTTATATAGGGGTAAGCAAAATGCTCGAGCCATCTTGGATCTTTGCTCTTAATGCAGATGAACTTAAAGAGAATGCTCCGAAGCTTGTAGAACTTAACGATAAGCCTGTACTTCTCATCAAGAAAGAAGGCCAGATATATGCTCTGTCCAATAAGTGCAAGCATATGGGCTGTCCGCTTTCAGCCGGTACCCTTGAGGACCATACTTTGAGGTGTTCATGCCATGGCTGGAGATATGATATTAAGAGCGGAGAATATCTTGGTTCCAGGGACATTGCCCTAAAGGTATATGATAACAAGATCGAAAGTGGTAAAGTGTTTGTTTATATCTGATCAACTTCAGGAGGCAAAGTATGTCTTCATGGGTATTCGCTACGGAAGATAAGCTGGAAGAGGAAAAGATCAAGCTGGTAAAGGTGGCAGGTAAGCAGATCCTGTTGGTCAGGAAAGAAGGCAAGGTTTACGCCATAGATAACGAATGTCCGCACATGGGCTGTCCTCTCAAGAGTGGAATTCTGGAGGGGTATGTTCTGAAATGTGGTTGTCATAATTGGGGTTTTGATATCAGGACCGGAGAGAATGTGGATACGGGTGAATATATTGATGTTCCTGATCCTAAAGTGGATACCTACGATACGCAGGTTTCCGATGGCAAGATCTCGGTGCTGCTCTAAATTCATGAGGAGGTCCTAATGTCTGAAGATAAGTGGGTCTATGCACTCGAAGAGGCTGAGTTGACAGATGGTGAAAAGAAAGCTCTGGTGATAGATGGTCAGAGAATAGCAGTAATAAAAAAAAGTAATGCATTATTTGCAATCTCTAATAAATGTGTGCATATGGAATGCCCATTATCTAAAGGTGAACTGGAAGGCTATGTGATCAAATGTCCGTGTCATGACTGGAGATTTGATATTAGGACAGGTGAGTTTCTGGATGCAACAGAACTCACTATTCCTACCTATCAACTGAAAGTGTCTGATGGTAAGATATTTCTGAAAATGCAAGGTGAAACGCAATGAAGAAGATCACGATGTATACTCTGAGTACCTGTCCCTGGTGCAAGAAAGCAAAGAGCTTCTTTGATGAAAAGCATATTCCCTATGAATACATAGATTATGATAAGGCGAGCAAGGAAGTACAGGAAGAAATAAGGAACGAATGTAAAGCCCGTGGAGAGAACATCTCTTTCCCATTTGTGATCATAGGGGACTCTGTGGTCGTGGGCTACAATCCTGAAAAATTCATGAAACTTCTGGAATCATAAAGGAGATCCTGTATGGACCCGGAGAAAAGGAAACAAAAACTCAGAGAAATGTTCCAGAGGGTGGTAGATCCTCTGGGGTACAAGTTCAGTCCTGATGAGGAAATTGTAGATTTTCTTCTCGAGCAGGAGGTTATGCTGGAGCAAAAGCACGGGCATCCCTTCTGTCCCTGTCAGGGTCTGACTGGGGAAAGGGAACACGATATGAAGATAGTATGTCCATGTATTCCATTCCATAGGGCTCATTTCGATGCAATGAAACGTTGCTGGTGTGGTCTGTACGTGCATAAGAACGTAGATGACCCGAACAGTCTGGCTCAGATCTCAGTTTCAGAGTTCAGAGATATGCAAAAGGAGGGTAAGACATGATAGATCAAGATCCGGTGATCTCAAATATCAAGACAAGGCGTAGTGTAAGGGACTATGCCGGGAAGCCTGTAAGCAATGAGGTCATAGAAAGTATCATTGATGCAGGTATCCATGCACCCACAGGCTTTGGTACACAGCCATGGAGGTTTGTGGTGATAAAGGACAAGTCCATCATGAAACAAATGTCCGGTCATTGCAAGCCCCGGCTGCTTCAGCAGCTTGAGGGAGTCAACACCGATGCAGCCGTACAGTTCAAGAAGATGCTGAAAACAGAAGAGTTTGATATCTTCTACAATGCTCCGGTATTGGTCATAGTGCTTGGGAGCAAGACCGCCCCCACAACAGACTATGATTGTGCCATGTGTGCACAGAACATGATGCTTGCAGCCCATGCAATGGGCATTGGCAGCTGCTGGATAGGCACTGCATGTCTTGTCCAGGACAATCCTGAAATGATGCAAAAGCTCAAGATACCTGCAGACTTCAAGGTCGTGGCTCCGATCATCTTCGGATATACAGGTACTGTTCCAGCCGCTGCACCCAGGAACAATCCTGTCATCACATGGCTATGAAGTAGTTTCCTTGAGTGGATCTCTTTTAACCACTTCCATTTTTTTCAATGCAAGTGTGCGTGCGCAGGTGTGCGATCGCAGCAGCTTCCCGGAAGATTGCTTTCCTTGTTCTGCAACCACTTCTTTTCAAGCTCAATATCCTTAGCTTCAAGTATGGTATTGGTTATCCTGTCTACCATGCTCATTGCTCCCCGGTATCCCATCATGAGTATCCTCTGGGCACCCACTCTGTCATGAATAGGGAACCCGACCCTTATTAGTGGAACTCCTATCTGTTGGGATATATACTTCCCATTGGAGTTCCCTATCAGCATTTCAGGATTAGCCTCCTTCACGGCATCGTTGAACGCATCGAAATCCAGCCCTTCAAGGATCTTTACATCGCAATCCAGGTTCATCCTATCGATCCTTTCCAGTGCACACTCCTTAAAGGCAGATGTCTTGCAGGAAGGAGCAACAAGTACCGGATACATTCCATTCTCAAGGGATAACGACAGCAGGCCAAGTACCATCTCAGGGTCTCCGTATATAGCCACACGCGTACCATACAGATACTTGTGCACGTCCACCATGGCATCAATGAGCCTTCCTCTTTCTTTTTTATAGGTTTCCGGGATTTCGGAACCGGCAATTTCTGAGAGAGCAGACATGAACCTGTCGGAGTATTCCAGTCCGATGGGCATGGGCACTCTCTTTGCAGGAACATTGTACTTCGCTTCAAGATAATCCAGAGCCCTGTTATCACTTGTTATTCCCAGACCAATACTTGCTGCACAATTCTTCATATCCGCGATCTCAGATTGTGGTGTACCTCCGGGGAATATCTTTTCGGCTTTTCCGGTCATCGGGGCATCGAAGGTCTCAGATGTGTCAGGCATGAATATAAATGATCTCGGGCCAATGTTACTTGCCAGTATCCTCTTAAGTTCCCGTATATCTTCAGGTGCAATGTTCTCTCCAAGCACCACATTGAGCTTGTTGTTGAATATGTCCTTCCCGATACCTGATTCTGTGAAATATCTAACTATGGCCTCCACTGCCTTGATATATCCAGTTGAGTGGCTTTCTTCATAACTGGGAGTGGATACGGAAATTATATGCACATCTTCTGCATCCTTTTCCTCTTCCCTGAATTCCTTTAGTATCCTTCCTACATCATCTCCTATAGTCTCGGCAAGACAGGTGGTGGTCACACCGATGACCTTCGGATGGTACCTTGCCATCACGTTCTTGAGTCCCTTCTTCAGGTTCTCACTGCCTCCGTAAACTGCTCCCTTTTCACTAAGGGATGTGGAAGCTATGTCAACAGGTTCCCGGAAATGATGGGCCAGGTGCAGCCTCATGTACGTGCTGCATCCCTGAGATCCGTGCATGAGCACCATGGAATTTTCAATACCCTTAAAGGCCATTACACTTCCCATGGGCTGGCACATAACACATGGATTGACTGTTGTATAATTTCTCTCGGTCATGCTTCCATCCCTCTGCTGATTGCCACATTCCCATGCATGCTCTTAATATGCGTTGCAGGAACGCTTTCGGTCTTACTGTGCCCGATGTCACTTATTTTGCTCTTAGCAGCCTTCCAGACAGGACTGTTAATGGAAGAATCCATTTCTCGAGCAAAGTTGAGGAATCCCTCAAAACCTTCGAACTCTACTACTCTGTCATGGTTGAAATCGCAGAAAGCAACACCCACCTTGTAAGCAAGGAACCTTTCCTTCACACCAGCGACCATCAGATCAGCATTCTGATTTACCAGCAGTTCTGCAAGTTCAAGGGGGTTAGCATCGTCAACAATCACCGTTCCGTCCTTTACTTCGTAACTTATCTGCAGGTAATCATCCCTCTTTCCTGTTTGGGTGCCAATTATGACTACTTCCATACCAAGTTCCCTGAATCCCTTGATAAGTGTAAGGGCCTTTGCAGCCCCTCCCATATAAATGGCAGCTCTCTTCCCTTCTATCCGAGAGCGAATACGCTGGATCTCAGGCATGATCCGGCTTGTTTCCCTGGCTATAATTTCCTCTGCCTTCTGCTTCATCTCTTCCAATCCAAAGAATGCCGCTGTTTCTCTTAAGGCAATGCTCAGATCCTCTATTCCGAAGTAACTCACCTTCTTGAAGGGAATGCCATACTCTTCCTTCATCCACTTGGCAAGGGTTGTCATGGAGCCGGTACACTGTACCAGGTTCAGCTGGGCTGTGTGGCACTGGGAGATGCTTTGTGCCGTGGAATCCCCTGTAAGGGATGTAACGACCTGTATTCCCATTTCCTCAAAGAGAGGCTTAACCAGCCAGACATCTCCGGCAACATTGAATTCTCCTATCAGGTTGATACGGTAAGGAGACCTGATGTCTCCTTCCTTTGTACCGATGAGTACCTTCAATGCGTCACATGCAGCCTTGTAGCCGTCCGACTTTGTTCCCTTGAACCCTTCGGACTTGACAGGTATTACGGGTATACCATTTTTTTCGCTGGCAGCCTTGCATACGGCTTCCAGATCATCACCTATTATTCCCACAATGCAGGTAGAATATACGAAAACTACAGGTGGCTTGTATAATTCCACAAGTTCGTCGATGGCCTTGGCAAGTTTCTTCTCACCGCCGAACACTACGTCTATTCCCTTCATGTCAGTGGAGAAGCTGGTACGGTAAGTTTCCTTACCGCTGGACCTGCTACCCCTTATGTCCCAGGTATAGCTTGCACAGCCTATAGGGCCGTGGACAAGATGTACTGCATCAGTAACAGGATTAAGAGCCACTCTTGCACCTGAATATACGCATGCCCTCTGGCTCATGGCTCCTGCTATGGATGTGTTGTCACAGGCAAGAATTGTCTCGCCCTTGACCTTCTGCTTCAAGGCAATGTATGGCTGCCTCTCTTCCAGAGTATTTACAACATTTGTGATGTCTGGCATACCCTCACTCCTGTATTATACTTACTGTACGACCTCAAGTTCTTCTTCAGGAACCGTCTTGTCCTTTATTTCCAGGAAAGTGTTTCCAATCCACTCGATCATGCGAGCTGCACCTGTATATCCCATGACAGGGAAGTGGTGGAGGTTTGCCCTGTCCATGATTGGGAAGCCGACTCTGATCAATGGAATAT
>NZ_JBFYLB010000083.1:0-24215 GCF_041305605.1 Methanomethylovorans sp. | reverse complement strand
GAGTTGAAAAAGGATTATAATGTAAGTTATATCGGAATATTCGGGTCATATGTGCGTGGTGAGCACACCCCGGAGAGTGATCTTGATCTGCTGGTGGAGTTCAGTAAGACTCCTACTATTTTCAGGTTCATTCATCTTGAGAACTACCTTTCTGATTCCTTGGAGGTCAAAGTGGACTTAGTCATGAAAAATTCATTGAAACCCACCATAGGAAAATACATCCTTGAAGAAGTAGAAGCTGTCTGAGGGGTTAGTATTCGGGACGTAAAAGACTATGTGCAGGATATCTATAATGCCATGGAGGCAGCAGAGAACTTTGTCAGTGACTGTACTTTCGAGGATTTCATTGAGGACATCAAGACACAATATGCTGTTATAAGGGCACTGGAGATAATTGGTGAGGCAGCAAAGAACATTCCTGATGACGTAAGGCAAAAGTATCCTGCTGTACCGTGGAAAGACTTGGCAGGCATAAGGGACAAATTGATACATGCTTATTTTGGTGTGGACCTTGAAGTTGTCTGGCTTAGTGTAAAAGAAGGGATTCCTGAAGTAAAACCTGTAATAGAGAGTTTGTTGATTAAATTGGGGTCATAGTAGTTTCACTTCTTCTTTCAGGATTCGTTCTTTGATAAGCGGATTTATGGAACTATAGGTGATAACTTCAACTTTCCTTTTTGATTCCTTTTCAAGTTCCAGTTCTAATCTGGCAAGGTCAAAAAGGCTTTTTCTGCTCTTGAAATGGACCTGAATGTCAATATTGCTGTCCTCTCTAGCCTCACCCCTCGCAAATGAACCGAAAATACCGGCTTTATCAACGTCATTTTTGATTAATATTGGAACTATAGCCTGTTTGTACTTATCTATCTGGTTCTCTGTCATCTTACCACGGTTCATATTCACATTCATATTGGTGATTATTCTTATTAAGTTTCGGTAGGATTCATTTCCAACAGATACGAACCTATTCATCTATCTGTTTTTCATTCAACCTAATTTTGGCTTCATCTTGGGACCATTTTGCTCTGGGATGATTATGTAGTAAGTAGAGTACACAAAAGAATAATTCCTATATTTCGCCTTACCTATGCAGCAAAGAACCCGCCTTTGAAACAATGCCTCTGGCAGAAGCTATGATATTTTTTGCATGCTTTGTATTCGCAGCTTTTACTGGCATCTTCCTAGTTTCTCTTCTTCCCAGATACCAGGTGAAGATTTCCGAATAAACGATTATGCCAATGAGCGTTGACCAGACGAACATCAGCACATGGTAGTTGTTTATGGGTACATTCCCTTCTGCAAGCACTACATGTCTGAAAGCTAGGAAAGACAGTGCAGTATCAGGCATTATGAAAATACACATGAGAGGCACCATTAAAAGAGCAAGTATGGCAACTGCCGAAGATACATACACCATGAGTACGATCGCCAGCAACGTCAGCAGGGCAAATATTATCAGTGAGATAAGGGAATATGCAACGTCCATAGTATCCTCATAGCATATTTTGTCGAACAGACCTGAACTATATTATTAATCTATTAATTATATACTTTTCTTATGAAATAAAACACTGCTACAGGTATCAACGCTACAATACACAGCAAACTCAAGAAGGAAGACACAAGGAAGCCCGCAGCCTGCACGTTTGTAAGTTCACTGGCCTGCGGTTCGTTTATAGCAGATGTCATGCTGGAAGCTTCATATTCATCAGGGTCTTCGGATACAACTTCCCTGTCAATGTACATTTCCACCTGTTCCGAGTACACTGTCATTTCTTTCATCTGGTTGTCGGTATAATCAATCTCAAATTCAGGTAGTATGTATTCTCCAGCTTCTGAAAATACTATCTCATAGCTTTGAAGTGACGTTTCCCCGGGAGCGAGTTTACCGGCCCACTCCAGGCTCCCGGTGACAAGATCAGCATCTACAGGCATGCTGTCATGTATACTGACCTCAACTTCCTTATCACCCATATTGGATACCTGCAAAGTTACAGTAACAATTTCTCCTTCCATTGCATATCCGGTGTTCACAGCTTTCTCTGCAACTACATAAGAACCGTTCACCAGTACCTCAGGAGCAACAGATGTCACCTCATACATATTCCCATTGTCCTCCCAGGTGACAACAGCATTTCCCAACGTGAAATTACCGGGAATGCTTGGGGTAACAATGTAAGTGACCTCATTCGTAGTATGCGGGTCGATTTGCATTTCCCACTCAAGATTCCCTGTATCCTGTAACCTGAAAGACTCAGGCACGCTGTCTGTTACTTTTAATGCTACGGGTAAATCCTTCATGTTCTTCAGCTTCAGGCTGACCTTCAGCTGTTCTCGGGTTGAAGCAATATTTTTCCCGGAAAGGCTTTTATTACCACTGATTTCCTTGGTTATGGAAATATAGGGACCAATAAAGAAATCGTGCGCATCTGTTGCATAGTATGCATCTCCTGAATAATCACCGCCTGATACTTCTGTGGTGACAGATATGGACCTGCCTGTTGCAGCGGCAGGAATCTCAAGTCCCATGGCTAATGCCACCGTTTGCAGCGGTGCCAGGGTTTCCAGTGACAAAGTCTGTTCGCTAAATACACCTTCACTGGCCTTATTATCTATTTTGATGCCTCTGAGAGACAAACTACCATTGTTTGTTAGCCTGAGAATGCAGGAAACAGGTTCATCAGCCTCAAAACTATCATTCGAAGGAGATATGGCAACTTCCACGTCTGGTTTTCCGGGTCGGTATGTCTCAATGAATACCTGCGATTTAGCTGAGTCGATATAAACAAGCCTGACCATGAAGGCATTGTCATACTTTTTGTAGTCCCGCAAAGCAAAAATATTCTCATATTTCCCGGATGGGGATGCAACTGAGATGTCCACTTCTTTGGTGGAGAAATTTGTAATTGATATTGCATATGCTCCATCCTGCATCACATCTCCCTTTGAAAGGGAGGCCTTAGGAGTGGACAACACCCACACCTTTTCAAATTCATGTTCATACACAACCAGTGAGATCTTACCTGAAGCAATTCCAGCCACTTCGATCTTAAGGTCATTATCGTATATTCTCTGGTTGTTGGGACCAGCATCCACATAATAGGTTTTTTTAAAATCACCGTTCTTGTATACAAGGATCACGGCAGATGGCTCTGCAGCTTCCTGGTCAAGGTTATAGACCTTCAGGGTGTATCTTTCAATGCTGGCCTTCTCCCCAGGCCCAAGTTCAAAACTTCCCTTATATACCCAGATGTCCTCCTGCTGAAAATCATATGCACTGGTGGGATAGATGGAGATAAGCAATATGATGAGAATACTGAAAATGACATGTGCCGTTCTTTTCATATCATACCTTCAAATGTTCGTTTTCCACTACCCTGGTCAGTAGCCACAGCAACAGAAGAGCAAAGCACATGTATCCTGCAGTCCATGCAAAAGCCTCCAGACCTCTTATACTATCAAGTGAAAGCCTTGAAACAAGATTAAGAGGTGAATTGGTGTACAGGTACGATGACATGAACAGAAGTATAAGTACAAGCGAATAGAACAGCTGGGCAGTTCCTCTTTCTCTGCATAAGACAGCTATTATGCTCCCCGTAGTCACCAGTATCAGAGACACCATGGTCACTACAAGAATAATCTCAGTGAAGTTACTGATATGTATGCCATTAAGGCCCAGCAGTAATATCCATGCTATGGACTGCACAGGTGCGATAGCAGTTGCTACCAGCGTTTTCCCTCCCACTACGTCAAGCAGGGATACAGGGGAAGCAAGCAGGAGTTCCAGTGTCTTGCGTTCGAATTCTTCGGTTATCATGTCAATAACAAGCCCACCTGATATGAAAGCCGGAGTGAACATCAGCAATGGTAGAAGTGCCACGTAGATGAACTCCAGCTTGCTGGAAGATGAACCTCTATTCCCCCGGATTATCTGAATATCAAGAGGTGTGTAACCCTCAAGTCGCATAGTTCTTACACTTCTTACACTTTGTTCGAACTTCTCAAGCGGCTTTTTCAACTGTAACGAGACAATGGTTGCTTTCAGTTCGGACCTGGGTAGATATATGTCCAGATCGATCAGATTATTGCCTTCAGCTGTTTCGTTAGGTATGTTTATGATAGCATCTATCTTCCTGTCATAGAAATCAGTATATGCTTCCCCGAAATCTGCATACTGCACCGGCTCCAGATCGCTTATTTTCATTAACTTGAAAAGCTCTCCTTCGCTGTCCCCAATGATCCCTATCTTTGATTCTTTCATTTGCATGCCTTGCAGAGCCATTGGATCGTAGAAGGATGTGAGGCCTACAACAAGGAAGGCAGAAAAGGAAGCAATGAACAACTGAACAAGCACAGAAAGAACGAATGTCTTTTCAATTAATAGTCCCCTGTATTCCTTTCTGGCAATGGACATGATCTTTTTCGGGTATACTTTTGTCTTATCCAAAAAGAAGCCCCCTGAGCAGGTAAGTATTATACATTGTATGTATCGCCGTTGCAACTAACAGGAAAAATATGTAGTATCGATGACCTGTAAAGTACACTCCCAGAGAAGTGATCGTAGTGGTTGTCACATGTAATAACAGGGGTATCAGGAGCATTGCGCCCATGGTCATTACCGACCCGAAAGCCGAGGAGGCAATTGGTGCAAGAGTTATTACAGATACGAGTTTCTCTCCAAAGAAGAATCCACCGCCTGCAAGCAATGCAAGCATTCCGGCAGTTTTCAGGCTAAACGGTTTTAAACCTCTCTTCATGATGGTGTAGACACCTATGGATTTTGCTATTTCTTCCACAAAAGCTGAGAGTATGATCATTGCAATAATTGAATAAGGAAGTGGCAGGTTGAAGAGCATCACTATCAGCATCAATTGAGCCATGTACACAAAAGGAATGAATATAATGCTAAGGGTGAATACAGAACCCATAGGGGTCGACAGGAATATTTCCAGGCAGTCCATAGCCTTTTCGGGGATGGTCTTCTGGCTGAAAAGATCCTCTTCTCTGAATATAGCCGTACCAAAGCCATAGAGGCTCAATGCAACTAGATAAAAAGGTAATGTGGAGAAAATATACGTTCCAAAGCTTATTTCTCCCTCTTCGATCAGGTTCACTATGAGTGTCATTGGCGATATAGAGCTCACTGTATGCACATTTGCGAACATCGCAGGGAAGAATACATATCCTGAAACGATCACCGAGAAGAATACCATAGCAAATGTCAGTTCTTTGAAACTGCGGGAAAATATAGCTGCGATAAAAGATAATGAAAAGAACAGGAGCAACACGGGGAATATCACTGTTATCATTGCAAGGGATGTTTTCAATTCCTGCATATCCGAAGGTCTTTCTATGTAAAAAGAGATAACGGATAGCAAAAGCATGGCAACGAGTATATACGGCATGCTTTTTCCAATCACTATGTCCCTGCTTCGAAGAGGTGCCACAAGCAGCAGCTCACATCTGCGGTTCGTTCTCTCTTCCATTATACTGGAAGAATAGAACTGGGATACAAAGTAGATCGGAAAGATGAATAGGAAAGAGTATAGTATCGCTGTGAAAGGTATGGGTGGCGTGAAATTAGAAGGTGTGGCAATGGTCTGCCTTTCAAATAATGCCTTCGAATTAGCATTTTCCAGGTCCTCCATATCTTCCGGCAAAATAGTGTGTGAAGTTCGTTTACCTGTAGCTGAGATTCCTTTATATTCTCCGGTACCATCTGCGTTCTCATTCTCAGTATCCGATAACTGATCATCCTTCTTCATGGCGCTTCCCAGTACCTGGAAGCTCTCGGGCCTGTCCAGGTCATGGATGGTAACCCATACCGGGTGGCTGTTGTTAATATCGTTGTATGATGAAAGGACAATTTCTCTGTAATTAATGAATACCTTCTCTAATGCATCAGCAGCTGCAATTGATTTTTTTGTTCCTGACAGATATGCACGGTCCTCTGCAATTGCTATATCTGCATCCTGACTATCTGCAGGCAATACATCAAATCTATCATCACTGGCTATTATAGTGTTTAGTTCTGGGGAAGAAGAAGCAACACTGTATATCTTTTGATCAAGATTCATTCCTGTAAGGGATACTGCATACGATACAACTGCGAGCAGCAGTAATGTGAAAAGGATCGCAAGTACAGACCTGCGGCTGAACTTCATTCCAGATCTGAAAAATTCCCATTTAGCAACTGTATACCAGCTTGGCATCAAAATATATAATGTATTTATTATATTAATAAGTATGGAACATGCAGGATGTCCCAGTTCCATTGCAGGCACTAAATGCAGTAGCCATTATGATAGGTATTTTCGTAACCTGGCAACAAGTATTGTGTTCCGTGTGTTCATGATAATAGAACGAGGGTTTGATGAATACGGTATCTTCGAGAAGAGATGCTGCCTAGAAGAATTACATCAAGTAATTATATATAATTTGAAGTATTATTTCATTTCTGTACATGATCGAAGTGGAAGGCTTGAGAAAGGAATACGGTGAATTTGTTGCCGTAGACCGGTTAAGTTTCAGTGTGGAAAAAGGTGAGATCTTCGGTATTGTAGGTCCCAATGGGGCAGGTAAGACAACTACTCTAAAAATGCTCAGTGGTCTGGTCCATCCTACGGCAGGTAGCATACAGATAAACGGTGTTGATATATCTGTGGACCCTGTGCGGGTAAAATCCATCCTCGGATTTTTGCCGGAAGAATCTCCTCTGTACGAAGGTATGTATGTGGAAGATTACCTGCTTTTTTTCGGGGAGCTGTACGATATAGACAAGCACATTGCCCGAAAAAGAATTACTGCTCTGCTTACTGATCTTTCTCTTAATGCAGCAGGAAAGAGGATAGGCGATCTTTCTAAGGGCATGCGCCGTAAGGTCGCCATTGCAAGGTCCCTTATCAATGACCCTAAGCTTCTCATCTATGATGAGCCGGGTTCAGGGCTTGACCCTATGACCTCCAGATTCATAACTGAATATATCAGGTCTCTTAAAAAAAATGGAAAGACCATTATTTTCAGTGCGCATAATCTTTATCAAATGGAGAAACTCTGTGACCGCATACTCATAATCAAGGATGGTAAACAGGTAACTCTTGGATCAGCTTCACAGATACGGAAAGAGCATTCCAAGGTGCTTTACAGGCTGGAGTTCATGGTCGAAGATCTTGCTGACCTCTGTATCGAAGGTGTGAAACGCCTGGAAGACAGATTCGTTCTTGTGACAGCAGATATGGGTGCTGTCAATGAGATCACAGGACGTGTGGTGACAAACGGTGGCAGGATCATAGAAATGCGAACCATAGAGCCTGCTCTGGAAGAAGTATTCCTTGAACTTATGGGAGTAGACCTTATCAGGGCAGATGGTTGATGTACCGGCAGGCTACAAAAAAGTAATTTAGGGGCTAATCAGTTCAGCCCATGTTCAACAAAAAAGGGTGCATACTTTTTATCGCTGGCCTGTATGTGAGTTACCAGCCAATTCTTGAGGAAATTCAACAGATCATAGGTCAATCCGGTTTTTCCACTCTCGTATCCTTTTTTGAACTCAAGTACCTGCTCAACGAATTTTTCGTGAGAGATCTTATGCACTTCATAGTCAGGGTATCTGAACTGCTTCATGTATTTCTCTTCAGTTGAAAAGTGATATTTCGTATATTCAGCCATTTTATTGATAATCTCGACAGAGACTTCTTTGCTTTTTGCATGCATCATAGCATCATGAAGCTCATTGATCATACCTACAAGTTTCTTGTGCTGTTCATCGATCTCTTTTATATTCACACTATACTTGTCAGACCAGGTTATAAGAGGCATTCAATCACCAAATATAATATATTTTTTTAAATATAAATATCTTGGCTATACTCAAGCTCAAATCGCATCTGAATATTACAGCGGTAGGTTTATTAGTTGCTTATGCAATTATTGCGCACGCAACAAAATGGGACCCAATGTAATGGATAAACTAAGGAAGCAGGAATCAATTGGCAGGGATATATCCCATCTTTTCAGATCCATCCGAAACTTTATGGGACGACAACTGGAACCTTACGGGATAGGCGATGCACAATTCCCATTTCTCATGCTGTTACTGCATGAGGATGGAATTAGCCAGGAACGCCTTGCAACAGCCCTGAAATGCGATAGGGCAACCAGTGCACGGTCCATATCCCGGTTGGAACATGCCGGATATGTGCGCAGGGTTGTAGATCCTGATGACAGAAGGGCATACAAGGTATTTCTAACGGAACTGGGACAGGATATGGGTCATATCATGTGGTCTGTTTCAAGAGACCTGAACGACATGCTGCTGGAGGGTTTCACTGATGAGGAAAGACTGGCTTTCAGGAGCATGATTCAGAGGGCGGGGACGAATATTTCAAAGTGTAATCAAAGCAGGAAGGTCACAGATGATTAAAAGTCCGGTTACAGATGAGGATACCAAACCAGGTCATATGACCACTGGTGTCAGGACACTAATGGGCGATCCCCGGAAAGCTATCCTAAAATTAGGTATGCCTATGATGCTTGCCATGTCGGTGCAGACGGTTTACAATCTGGTTGATACTTTCTGGGTCTCGGGTCTTGGTGCTGATGCCCTTGCAGCCATAGGTTTTGTTTTTCCGTTCTTCATGGCCATGATCGCACTTTCCACAGGTCTAGGTTTGGGAGGAGGGTCAGCCATATCCAGAAAACTGGGTGCCAGGGATAAAAGCGCTGCGGATAATGTTGCGGTACACAGTATATTCCTCATGCTGGTACTTACGGTACTGTTCACAGTACCTCTGTTCATTTTTGCAAAACCCATCTTTCTGGTTGCGGGGGCAGGTAAAACTATCGGGCTCGCCATGGATTACGGGCGCATAATATTTGCCGGTGGTATTCTCATATTCTTCATTAATGTAGCCAGTGCCATATTGCGTAGTGAGGGCGATGCCAAACGTGCGATGTATGCTATGATATTGGGTGCAGTTCTCAATATTGTCTTAGATCCGTTGTTCATCTACACCTTTGGGCTAGGTATAAAAGGAGCGGCTTGGGCAACTGTACTGTCATTGGGTATAACAGCAGTTATGATCGCCAAATGGCTGTTTCTGGATAACGACACATACGTTTCTTTCAATTTTCGTGGTTTCAGCCCGGATATGAGTATCATCAAGGAAATATCCAGGGTAGGCACGCCAGCAGCTATGCAGCAGTTATCTATGGCACTTACAATGGTGATCATGAACCTGGTTATCATTGCAGTGAATAATACAGATGGTGTTGCTGTCTATGCTGTGGGGTGGCGCGTGGTAATGATAGCTATAGCTCCCCTGGTAGGCATTGGAACCGCCGTAATGACCGTCTCAGGTTTCGTTTATGGTGAACGATCATACAAAAAGCTCATGCCAGTGCTTATTTACGCAGTAAAAGTGGGCATTGTCATCGAAACCGGAATTGCTGTATTTACTTTCTTTCTGGCACCCTATATTGCTGCGGTTTTCACACAGGCGGAATCGGCTGCCCATATAACGGGGGATATAACTAATTTTCTTAAGATAGCTTTCCTTTTCTATCCTACGACTGCCATGGGTTTGCTTTCTTCATCGTTGTTCCAGGGTACCGGTAAAGGTGCAAGCTCTCTTATTGCCACCATTATTCGGTCACTTATACTGACACCCCTCTTTGCCTTCCTGTTCTCTTATTATCTGGGAATGGGCCTTACAGGTGTCTGGTGGGGACTGGTCTTTGGAAACGTGCTGGGTTCCATCATGACTTTTGGGTGGGTGTACTTGTACGTTCGAAAACTGCAGGCGCATGTTCCTGAAAAACTGTCCGTTGTCCATGGGGAGGCTTAAATACACTTTCAAGAGATGGATGAGAAATTACAATTTCATTTTGAAACTCTCTCTGCAGTTAAACTACAAACCTAGCATATTTCTTTTTATTTCGTTCTTATCCTCCTCTTTTTGCTTTTTACTGGTCTTTACAGATCTCTTAACTTCTTTTAATTGTTGTCGTGTTTTTTCATCAATTTGCATGGTTTCCTTCCAATTTCTAATTCATTTTCCCGAATTCCAGCAGGCAATGTATAATTCTTACTTTCCCCTCTCATACACCATCTATTTATAGTCAATACTCACAACCTTTGCACAGATTCTTTTTGCTGTTCAGGTATTCAAGTACCTTTTCAGGAACAGTAAGAGATGCAGATTCATTTTATAAGGTAGATTATCATGGATAGTGGGTCCCCTCTGAATGAAAGATGCCAGGAAATTCCCAAAGGTGAGGAAGAAGTTGCTCAACATATGTTATTGGAATTTCCGGCTGGAGAGAAAGTTTACCGAAAGGATTATTCTATAGTTTTGAAGCTTCCCAAAGGTAGGCGTACGCTTACAACTTCGTGGTTTAATGGAGGTTATCGGGAAGACTTGGAATGCATTATCAATAACCAGATTCCACGTGGGGTAAAAAATGGAGAGGAACTGGAAGGAGGCAACGTATCCGCTTACCTTTCTCAGCTGGCTTCAAAATTGGGCTTTGACCCCTTAAAAAGTTCTGGGATGCTGACTGCTGCTAACATGAAGAACGTAGCTATAATAAGTAAGGGGTTTAGGGGCCTAGAGGTTACAGCTATCGTAACAGGCGGTGTGGAAATCAACGGAGGCAGAGTCGGTGATCCGGCTTCATATTACCAGGAGAAAGGAAGCCATTTTCCTCTAAATGGAACTATCAACACTATTCTTGTAATAAATGCGGATCTGCCCGAATATGTAATGTCCCGTGTAATCATGACCGCCACTGAAGCAAAGACAGTGGCTCTGCAGGAACTAATGGTCCCAAGTAGGTATTCGCAGGGTATAGCTACAGGTTCGGGTACGGATATGATTGCTGTGATAAGTGATATGACAAGCCAGCTGAAGCTCACGGATGCAGGCAAGCATTCTAAACTAGGCGAACTAATAGGAAAGTGTGTTATTGAGGCCACCAAAAAAGCGCTTGAAATGCAGTCGGAACTTACACCTATTTCTCAGCGCAATATGCTTTTAAGGCTTGAAAGGTTTGGGGTGGATGAAGCATATTGCTGGAAAGTGGCTTCTCATATGGCAGGTGAAAACCGTAAAATGCGTTTCCTTAAAGATATGAGGGAATTGTCCCTTAATCCCTCGTTGGTAGCAGCCACGTCGGCGATTACACACATTGCTGATGAGGTTTCCTGGGGCCTGCTCCCTGAAACTTCAGCCCGGACAATGGCTCTTGCTCTTATCCGGCAGCTTCCGGATCTACTACAAAGCAACCAAAAGCCACCTGAGGACTTGCTGAACGATTATGATAGTATTGTTGATAATCTGGTTTACATGACATCCTGGCTGGCGAAGAACGGTATCATGGATGAAAAATGATGTTGGATCGTCATGCATTCCATAGATATGTCGGACATCATTGTGAGGTTTTAGCATTAAAGAATTAATGAACTTCTCTCTTCATGAGAGTGACCTATCACGTTTTGGAAATGACTGGAACAACGTGGAATCTTTTCTGCGGTCTCATGGACTGGACGGTGTGGAGCTTTTCGTTGACCATACTCCTCTTCCGGATTTTCCTTCCGGGGTAGTCGAAGGCGTACATTTGCCTTATTGGATGGGAAGGCACCGTGCATGGATGGATGAAAGTGCTTTCAATGAGGAGATGGATGAAAATGAGAAATTTTTCCTCTTCGGAGGGCATGATCGTCAGGACATGATAGTAAACTTCAGGAATGCACTTGAGAATGCTGCATCTATAAATGCCGAATACGGGGTCTTTCATGTTGCTTATGTGGAACTGGATCACGTCTTCACCCGGGATTTCGGGGTATCTGATATAGAAGTTATGGATTCCACAGCAGAGTTTCTAAATGAATCAGTATCCCTTCTTCCAAAGGGAGAGCCATCTGTAAGGCTCTTTTTTGAAAATCTTTGGTGGCCTGGCCTTAACTTGCTGGATACTGCTGCAACAATGCATTTTGTGAATTCTCTTGAATTCGAGAACTGGGCTTTCACTCTTGACACAGGCCATTTGATGAATGCCATTATGGATTGCACTGATGAGAAAAGTGCAATTGATTCAGTGCTTGAGGTGCTGGCCAGGTACCCGGAGGATATTCTTGACAGGATAGAGGGGATGCATTTCCATTGCAGCCTTTCGGGTGATTATCAGATGCAAGTGGCAAGGAAAGGGATGCCGGCGGGTTATTATGACCTTTCTTTCCACGAACGGCTTATTGCTGTCATGGAACATATATCTAAAATAGACCAGCATATGCCTTTTACTCAAAAGGAATGCAGGAAAATAGTAGATTTCGTTAAACCAAGGTTTCTTACTCATGAATTTGAAACTCACGGCCTGTCTGAACTGGACTGGAAGCTTAGAACACAGATACGGGCATTATGTGGAGGAGCAGGTAGGAACAAGTAATATATATGATATGTTTTGTGATTCCTTACTCAAAGATATTTTTTACATATATATTGTGTTGAAATGAAATATATGTTCCTATAAGCTATTATCGGGGAATGTTTTATATATGTATAAAAGATAGTTTTGATATATATGAGCCCATCTGATAACAATGACCCTCAAGACCTGGACAACACTGAACGCCTTAAGGTATTCAGTGCCCTGGGTAGCGATACACGCTTGAAGATGCTGGAGAAGCTGTGCGAGGGTGATATGCATATTTCCGAACTGGCAAGAGAACTGGCCATCTCTGTTCCGGTGGCGGCGAAGCATGCAACCATCCTCGAAGAAGCTCAACTGATAGAGCGCAAGGTGTATGGAAAAACCCATGTATTGAAACTGAACAACAAGAACATCGTTTCTGCGTTGGACATACTTGCACCCACTAAAAGCATAGAAGTATCCAAGGGTACAACTCTGCTGGAAGCCTTGAAAAAAGTTGCTGTTGTGGAAGTACGGCAGGATAATGATTTTGAGAATGTGGTCTCCACCAACGGCGAAGAAGGTTTCTTTGTGTATGAAGTGGATGGTAAACTCCCGGACAAGACTGTGAAGAACTGCAGGTTTGAAAAGGATGCAACGGTCGAATGGAAGAAACTTGAAGCTGTCACTAAATTGAAGATCAATATCAAGGTAAAGGATGAGAGCTAACTGTTCACGCCTTATGTGAATAAATCATATCTTCCTATACCTTCTTAATACTTTCACATTGCTTACAGTTCTGTTTTATATTCAATCATCACTCACTTCATTGTGAGCCGTGTGAAAACTCCCAATGAAGCGCATAAGACCCTCACGGAGCGCATGCGCTACTTGGCATCAGGTACTAAATATGATAGTTGCAACCAGAGTGCTGTATGCCATGCTTTTGCTCCTGACGGCAGGTGTATCCAGCTTTACAAAACATTGCTTACTAATTATTGTTCAGGGGAGTGTACATACTGTCCCAACAGATGTGAAAGAGATACGCCCCGTGTATCACTGTCCCCGGATGAGATCGTAAAGATCACATGGTCATTCTACAGGCGAAATGCTGTAGAGGGCCTGTTCTTGTCCTCCGGTGTAATAGGGGATGCTGAGAATACTTCTGAAAAACAGCTTGAAGTGGCCAGAAAATTACGTGCTCAGGGTTTCCGGGGATACATACATATGAGGCTTATGCCAGGAACCCCTAAGTACCTGCTGGAAGAAATAGCCGATGTGGCAAACAAGTTCGGGGTCAATGCTGAGACAACCAGCAGTATCAACTATTCTGAAGTGTGCCCAAACTTTGACTACAGTAACGATGTCCTTCAGCGCCTGAAATGGACAAAGGAGCTTATAAAAGAAAAGAGGAAAGAAGTTGGTTACGGGGGCCGCATCATCGGGGCCAATGACACTCAGTTCGTTGTGGGTGCTGCCGATGAATCTGACAGGGATATTGTGCAGACTGTGGACAAATTCATGGATAAATACGATCTAAGAAGACCTTATTTCATGAGCTTTGACCCGGTGCCGGACACACCTCTTGAACACAATGCTCCTTCGCCTCAATGGCGGGAGGCCAGACTCTACCAGACATCTTACCTGCTCAAGGATTATGGCCTGAAAGCAAGAGATCTTGATGAAATATATACGGATACAGGTTTCCTGAAAGATCAGGATCCAAAGATCCTGCTTGCCCAATGCAACCTCGAGATGTTCCCTATAGATGTCAACAATGCGAGTCTGCAGGAATTGTTGCTGGTTCCGGGGATAGGACCCGTGAGTGCCAGTCGTATAATACAATCCAGGCCAGTTAACTGCGAGCAGGAACTTGCTCGCATGGGTGTGGTCATTACGCGGGCAAGACCTTACATTAAAATCAAGGGTCGCTGCCAGACAAATCTTTCCACCTTCATGGAGGTATGTTCCTGATCATCGGCTTTAGGACAACTGTGGAGGGAGTGTTGCTTGCCTGTCTGAAACTACGGCAGTTACCGGATGCACACCTTATGTTTGCCGAAGATCTGGACGAACTGCAAAGGAAGATAGATTTTGCAGGAGTGGAAAAGGATTTTGAACTTGTTGGTTTTGGGTCGGCACTATCAACCACGGAGCTTGCAGCGTGTGTTTTAGGAACACACTGGGACCGTCATGTGAAGTTCTCCCGCAGGAAAGAGCCCGATCCGATCCATTTCATAGATCTGGTGCTCAGACACTCACATTGTGACCCTTCAGAGCTTGTGAGAACTTTGAGTTTATCCGATGATGTTCCTTCCTTATTTTCAGGTAAGACCCAACTACAAAAACGATGTTATCGGTGCATGCGGGATGTGAATCTTTCATATCACAGGCTTTGCATGTTCGTAAGGCCTGCTTTTGTGAGAGGGATACTTACAGCTGATATCAAACCGGAACACAGAATAGAAGATATGTTCTGCAGGTGGCTGGCCAGGAAGAATCCGGACCTTCCGGTAGCTGTGGTCCATGGGGACAAAGCGTGGATAGGTAACGGCAATTTTGTAGGTCTTGACCGGTCGATTGTTGTTGCTTCTTCATTCCTGGGGAATCTGGCAGCTATGAATGCATCAGATGAAGTGGAGGAACTATGGGATGTGTACTATGATTCCCAGATGATAGACAGCAGGAGGAACAGAAAGCAGGCTAAGAAGTTCCAACCCAAGGCCGCTTCCTCTGTCAGTAGCATGTCTATGAAAGACAGGTACAAGGTGGAACGGGGGATATCTCTCTGCAAACTGGGGGATTTCTTTGAAATGTGAGTACGTGAGAGCATGAAACACAAAGACAACATTCGTTCCTTGAATGACATCCCCGGCATCGGGGAGAAAATGGCCAGACGTTTCATAGAACACTTCGGCACCGAACAGAATGCCCTTGAAGCTATTCTTAGCGGTGATGTGGCAAGCATATCATGCATGGAAGGTGTGGGGCAGCGATATGCGATATCTCTGGTGCAGGAGGTAAACTCCATAATAGAAGGTGCCAGGGTACAGGATTTTCTTAAAACCCGCGAGGCTATGGATATCTATGAAAGATTACTTGATATTATCAAGGTCTTTGCTCACACCGGTTATGCCAGGGAGAAGATGCATACTTTTTTCCCTTATCCTGTTTCCAGAAGGGACCGGATCGAATCTATACGGAGTTCAGTGGCACAACACATAGAACATGCTGCTATGCTCAGGGGAAACGAACGCTTTCTATCTTTATTAAGTGGAGTGAAACCACTCAATATGAAGCTCAAGTTTGTGAGGGTGCGGGACAGGGTCATCATAACCGCTGACCCAAAAAGGCTTGAAAAGGCAAAGAAGCGGTTCGGCGAGTATATGGATGTGCACCTTGTAAGTTCCCTGGCCGATATAGTGGATTCGGCAAGAGGATATTCTCATGTCATAGCCGCAGATGATGCCCTCTTTTCCAGCGAGTTTCCAGAGGATGTGGAGATCGAGGTAATTCCTGACCTGGAAAGTTGTGAAGAGTGGAAGATAGTTCCCGAGAATGAGATCTCTCTTGTAGCACGTAATCTGCAGATCATAGAGAACTCCATTCAGATCACCAGAACTATAAGAGCCGCAGGTATGACTTTCCTGCAAGAGGTGGATGATACAACTCTGGATAAGCTGGAAAAAGCCGTCTGCATGATAGATGAGAATGGCGATGTAAGGGCAGGGACCGATCCTGAGATAGACCGGCTTACAGTGATACTTGAAGGAATAGATGCTGCAGTGGTGGGTTCAAATGCCTTTGCCAATGAGGAGCTGGGTAAAAGTCTCAGGGACAGCCAGCTCGTTCTCAGTGGTCAGGACATGCTGAGGATGATGCACGACAGCAGTGAACTAAAATCAGTGCTGGAGAACCAATTGCGTCATAATTATGTTTCAGTGGTGGAAAAGGCCAGAAAAAACATCTGTACAACCCTTTCCCTGCAAAAGAAAGAGATCCTTTTCCTTGATGCGCTATTCCCGCAGAGCATCAGCCATCCGGTGGAGGCGGACAGGACACAGGTAACTGCTATGAAGCAGTATGTAAAAGAGAGGATCGCAAAAAGAAAGATAGAGCATAAGAGGCACGTGGCACGTTCACTTGTGGGTCTTCGGGAGACTATCCGGAAAATGGTAAAAGAAGTGTTGGATTTCGATGTTGGCTTTACCATTGGATGTTTCGCTTCTGAATATGGTCTTTCTCTTCCCGGACTTATAGAAGGAACAGGAATAGGTTTTGAAAATGCAGAGAACCTGTTCCTTAGATCCAGGCATGGCACAGTAGTGCCTATAGATTATACGGTTGGTGAAACATCTTTTAGTCCTAAAGAACATACGAACAGGATAGTGCTTCTGAGTGGAGTGAATTCCGGAGGGAAGACATCACTTCTGGAATTGCTGGCACAGTGCATCATCCTGTCGCACATGGGTTTTCCCGTACCGGCAGCGGCCATGGAGATAGGGCTAACTGATGGGTTATACTACTTTGCCAAATCCAAGGGTACTCTGGATGCAGGTGCATTTGAAACGACACTGATCGACTTTTCAGTGGTGTCCGATGGTTCAGGCAAGATGGTGCTTGTGGATGAGCTGGAGTCGATCACGGAACCCGGCGCTTCTGCCAGGATCATTTCCGGTATCCTGGAAATGCTGTCAGAGAACGAGAAAAGTCTGGCTGTGTTCGTGTCCCACCTGTCCGGGCTCATACTGGAAAATACTCAAAGCAATGTAAGGGTGGATGGCATCGAGGCAAGTGGCTTGGACTGCGACCTTAACCTTATTGTGGACCGGACTCCGCGCTACAATTATGTGGCACGGAGTACACCGGAACTAATAGTAGAAAGACTGCTGCGCAGAACGAACGGAAATGAACATGCCTTTTATGAGAGGCTGAAAAGCAAATTCTGAGTACTAAAATGTGACAAAATGAGGTCAGAGTACACCTTTTGTGCTCTTGATGCCTCCGCCTTCCACCACTACGGCTCTGCGCAGGGCGTATGCAAATGCCTTAAAAAGAGCCTCTATTTTATGATGGTCATTGTCTCCGTATACACTTGCGTGCATGTTGATCTTAGCATTGTTCACTACGGATTCGAAGAAGTGCTTCACCATCTGGGTACTGAACTCTCCTACCTTCGGAGCAGTAAAGGCAGCATCCAGTATTAGATAGCTGCGCCCTCCCATATCAAGGGCTACTGAGGCAAGAGCTTCGTCCATAGGGATCCTAGCCTCACCGAAACGGGCTATCCCTGTACAGTTTCCCAAGGCCTGTGCTATTGCCTGTCCCAGTACTATACCGGTGTCCTCTATGAGATGATGATCATCCACGATCAGATCTCCTTCGGCTTTGACCACAAGGTCGAAATTACCATGTTTTGAGAATGCATGCAGCATGTGGTCTAAGAAACCTATGCCTGTAGAGATGTCGGAAATACCGCTCCCATCCATGTTGAGCTCCATCTGTATGTCGGTTTCCTTGGTCTTGCGGGAGATATTTGCCTTCCTCATAAGTTTCACTTGCTTTTTAATGTATTATATTTGTATTTATAGATTAGAGTATATCAGGCCATATTTAGTTATTTTTTCTGCTCTTTCAGGATATTAAGAGCTTCAGGATAGGTGAATTTGCCTGTGTACAACGCGCTGCCCACAACCACTCCGCATGCACCGGTTGCCCGGATAGTGAGTATGTCCTGAAGGGTGGTGATCCCTCCTGAGGCAATTACAGGTATGCTTACGGCTTTCACCAATTCGGCAGTTGGTATCGGATCTACTCCACGCATAAGGCCTTCTGTATCGATGTTAGTGAAAAGCAGAGTACCTGCTCCCAGCTTTTCGAACTTTTGTCCCATCTCCACTGCGGTGAATTCCGAGAGTTTCTTCCAGCCTTCTATGGCTACTTTTCCGTTCTTTGAATCCAGAGCTACATTTATGTGCACGCTTCCAAACTCACGGGCCAGCTTTTTAACGAGTTCCGGTTCACGCAGGGCTGCTGTGCTCAGTATGACCCTGTCTGCACCAAGCTTCAGGAGATGTGCAGCATCTTCAAAGGAACGAATGCCTCCTCCTATCTGGATCATTACTCCCCTGTCCTTGCCTTCATGCACTATTTTTTCGATGATAGGTGCATTGATCCTTTTTCCGTCCAGTGCTCCGTCCAGGTCTATGAGGTGCAGAGTCTTTGCTCCCTGTGCTATCCAATCCAGTGCAACAGCCACCGGATCATCTAGGGAAACCATTTCACTTCCGGGAACTCCCTGAACAAGCTGGACACATTTACCGCCTCTCATATCAACTGCGGGGATGACTTCGAACTCCATGCTATAACCTTCAGGGCATAAGCCTTTCGATGGGCACCACGAGTATGTCTGTTGCACCTACGGCCTTTAGCTTGTTCACTGTGAAGAAAATGAGATCAGCATCTATTACGGCATGTACTGCAAGGATGGACTGCGAGGCTTCAACCTTCATGACCGTGGGACCTGCAAGGCCCGGAAGTACCTGCTTGACAGCTTCCAGGGATGCTTCGGGTACGTTCATCATGAGGTAACGTTTGCCTTTTGCCCTCAGTACGCTTTCGATGGAGGTGCTTATCTGTTCTACTTTGCTGTTGTTTGCACTGGTCTTTTTGTTGGCGATGAGGTAGACAGAGGAGGTAAATACCTTATCGATCATTTTCAGATGGTTTGTGGCAAGTGTGGTTCCCGAACTTGAGATGTCCACTATGGCATCTGCAACGCCGACATGGGGTGTGAGCTCGCAGGCACCGCTGACCTTAATGATCTCCACATTGACGCCCAGGTTCTTGAAATACCTTGATGTTATGCTGGGGAATTCTGTGGCTATCCTTTTACCTTCAAGGCTCTGGGGTGTGGTGAGGTGTGATTCTTCAGGGACAGCAAGTACGAGGTTGGCCCTTCCGAAGCCCATGTCAAGTAACATTTCTACCTGTGCTCCGGTCTCGCTGATAAGGTCAAGGCCGGTTACTCCGACATCTGCGGCGCCGTCCTGTACATATTCCGGTATGTCCGAAGCTCTTGCGAAAAGGATGGTGATATCAGGATCCGTTGTCTTTGCAAAAAGCTTCCTGGTGCCCCCTTCAAGCACTGGCAGGCCCGCTTCCTTTAGCAGTTCCACGGTTGGGTCGTGCAGTCTTCCTTTATTGGGTATTGCAATGCGTATCATTTTTCTTACTTCCGGGTGCATTCTCCTGGTTCTGACTGACCTGAGGAATACTTTCCTGACATATAAGGCTTCATATACTCACTATAGTATAAGTTGTCTTGTATAAGTGATCGAAGTTGTTGTTATTATCTACCTGGCTTTTGGTGCTTTTTTGTTATCTCTTCTCTGCACTCTTGTTATTACTATTGGTTATGAGGGATGTGGTTAGTCTTAAATATGACTATGCATTAGTATTATACAAATTCATTGAGAATTATAAAAATACATTAATAGCTAGATTTGTTTACTTTAAAGAGGATTAAAATGATCAGGAACATCAAGGTCGAACCTTTGACGGAAACTCCTGTCAACAGACAGCAGATCGAACTTGTTGAGAGAAAGGGTATTGGACACCCTGACAGCATTTCTGACGGTCTCTCTGAGTCAGTGAGCCGTGCTTTATGTGCTGAGTATATAAAAAAATGCGGAGTTGTGCTGCACCACAATACTGATGAAACACAGATAGTTGCAGGTCGCTCCTGCCCCAAATTCGGTGGCGGAGAGGTCATACAGCCCATTTACACATTACTTGTGGGAAGGGCTACCAAAGAGTTCGAAGGTGTGGAGATACCCACTGATGCTGTTGCACTTTCAGCTGCCAGGCAGTATCTGAGGAAGCACATTGTGGATATGGACCTGGAGAGGGACATCATAGTGGACTGTAAACTCGGTACTGGCTCTTCGGACCTTAGGGATGTGTTCAGGAAGGACAGGATGCCTTTTGCAAACGACACATCCTTTGGTGTGGGGCATGCGCCTTTCTCAGAGCTTGAGAACATTGTCTATAACACTGAGAGGCAACTCATCAATGACCTGAAGAAGAAAATTCCGGGCATAGGCACGGATATCAAGGTCATGGGTATGAGAGATGGCGATGAGATCACCATTACTGTGGGTTGTGCTATGGTGGGCAGGCATATTGACGATCTGGACAGCTATATCAGTATCAAGCAGCAGATCAACAGCTACGTCCATGACATGGCACTGAAATACACTGAAAGGAAGGTCAATACCTATGTCAATACTGCAGATAATCTGGACCATGGATCTGTGTTCCTGACCGTCACAGGCACTTCTGCGGAAATGGGTGACGATGGTTCTGTGGGAAGAGGTAACCGCTG
This sequence comes from Methanomethylovorans sp., assembly GCF_041305605.1. Taxonomy (GTDB): domain Archaea; phylum Halobacteriota; class Methanosarcinia; order Methanosarcinales; family Methanosarcinaceae; genus Methanomethylovorans. Next base: position 3,421 of record NZ_JBFYLB010000083.1, on the reverse strand, counting down.
CAATGGTCTTATCACTCCGAACAGGCCAATGAGCATGGAAGCTACAAGCGGTAAGAACCCCATCAACCACATTGGAAAGATCTACAACCTGCTTTCCACAAGGATGGCCAGGGAGATCGTTAAGGAAGTCCCTGATGTTGAAGATGTGTACATAAGGATACTTTCCCAGATAGGGCAGCCCATAGACCAGCCATTGGTGGCAAGTGCCCAGATCGTCCCGAAGAAGGGAACACACTTCGAGTCTATCAGATCGGAAGCTTATTCCATCATTGATGAGCGGCTCGCCAATGTGACAGACATAACTAAGATGCTAATCAAGGGTGAACTGGACACATTCTGATGTCCTTTTTGAAAAGAAGGGGAACTCACTCCTTCTTTCCCTCCGTTTAGATAAACACTCATATCTGTTTTTTCCGAAAAGGCTAAGTAGTATGATGCGTATCAGTGTGATACTCGTGAGGCACGTCCTCTAAAATTAATCGCGTTGTCCCGCCTTAACTCAGTGGTAGAGTGCGCGGCTGTAGTATGGTCATGTGACATCAGTCACACATTACCGCGCAGGCACCGCGATGCCCCCGGTTCGAGTCTGGGAGGCGGGACCTAATCCCCAACGAAAGGTTTAAATGTAAAAACCTCTTTATAGGGGTGCTCGCAACCGCAGCGTCCGAATAGTGTAGTGGCCTATCATGAAGCCCTGTCGAGGCTTCGACCCGGGTTCGAATCCCGGTTCGGGCGTTATATTCTAAGTTCGATGCCTTAATTCCTTTCACTTCGCTTGGATAGTATCTTTTTAAGTATAAGCGGAGTGAAAAGGCATATCACTTTACAACATTGGTAGAAAGCTTGTTTCTCAGGAAGACCGAATCCGTACTGCAAAGTATAGCGAATTTAACAAAGAGTTGTTTTTCAAGTCCGTGAGTTTTCTTTTTCTTGAAGGATTGACCAAGGTAAGGATAGTGGGACGGTCTTCCTGTGTCTTGATCGTGCATCCACTGCGGAAAGGTTAAGTTAAGTTGGCCTACGTGTTCGGGTTTGAAGGCACCGGCCTTGAGCTCGACTACAATGTAGTATTTCAGACGGGTATGGTAGAAAAGCAGGTCCATAAAGAACTCGCCGCCTTCCACTTCAAGCCTTACCTAGCGTCCCACAAAGGCAAAATCAGCACCTAGCTCCAGTAGGAAATGAGTTATGTGACGTACAAAGGAGTTCTCGATATCTCGTTCATGAGCCTCGTCTTCAAGGCCGAGAAAATCGAAGTGGTATGGATCTTTGAGGACCTGGACTGCAAGGCCTGCCAGTGGCGATTCAAGACGTTGCTGGAAATTGGTAATGGCAGCACCCTGGCATACCATTCCTGCAATTCAGAAGTTTCCACTTTGTGAGCAGGGCGATGATATGGAACCAAGGCAATTGGTCAGCAGACTGCTGACCAAATCTAAGATCAGGACAATTCTGGGCACAGAACCGCATATATTTGAGATTGGTGGCCGACAAGCCTTTCATATCCGGAAAAGCTTCACGCCGATCTATGGAGAGCTTTTCGATCACCTTGGCACCCCAGCCCTCTCGGCTCTGGCGGTTAAGGATATCACGACCAATATCGTGATAAAGTCGGATATGCTCTTCATTAGCAGACAGCAAGATAGGTTAAAGGGCACCGGTTATCCGCCGTTTCAGGCTGGAAAGCCAGTCTCCATAATCCGCAGGTAAAATATTTTTCTTGCTGCTCATAGTTTGAAACCCTTTTTTTAGATATCATTGGGATGGTATGAACGTAGTATTATACACTCAGATTAAATAATTTTGTTTTTTCCTTTTAAGGGGTTGAGTTCTTCGGAAGTAAGCGCTGTTTCAGAGATTACAAATTCAGAAAAAAGAATGGTTAAGCAATCAGATGCTTAATTCATTCATACCTACCATACATTTCTGCAGCGTCCATCATGGCCATCAATTTTATAGGTGCTGCATTGACAGGGAATTCACAACCTGGAGACAAAATAAAGCCGGATGGTGAATTCATACCTTCGAGTATTGTCTGTCTGCAGATTTCCAGAGCTTCTTCATATGAGCTGGTCAGGAAAAGCGGAGGATTAATATTGCCACAGATAACATCATGGTCACCAAAAGCTTTAATCTGATCCTTGATGGGGGTTTCCGGGCCAAAGAGCCAGACATATTTTCCAGACCATGCCAGCTCATTCCTTAATTTGACATAATGTTCGATATTCTTGTTCTGATCAGAACACGGATGCATAAGTACAGCATGTACTCCAAGTTCTTTCAAATGAGTATGGATCCTTTTCATATAAGGATATGCGAATTCAGCAAACATTTCAGGCGAGATCATGGTATTTGATTCTGAAGGCCCTCCATCGAAAGGAAGCATGTTTTCTGCACCATACTTATTTGCAAAATAATCTATAGCATTGATGAACATATCGCATACTTTATTCAGCAGTGAGTGTGCAGCCTTTGGCTCCATGATAAGCCAGCTCAAAAATTCAGATGTGTCCGCAACGACCGAGGCTGCAGTAAATGTACTGCCTATCTGCACACTAACAGGCATTCCCATTGCATGGCATCTTGCTGCCAATTTATCTGCTTCTTTATATGCACCGGGCAATTCTCTTTTAAAATCCGGTACTTCAAGCTTCTCGATGTCTTCCAGGTTTTTCACCGGGTGCTTTTTGACGAAGGGTGCACCCTGGCCTTTACCATAGGGATACTCTATCTCGCCACCAAATTCTAATGCTCCGAGTGATGCATATCCATACATCGGGGTTTGCTCATAACCATGCAGGCGCATTGAAGCGAACTGAGCTTCAAAACACTTATTCCCATCCGCATAGAAGTCACCAAGCGATATGCCAGTGATCTTTGAAGAATATCCTAATACGAAAGGGACCACTGGTACACGGTCAGGCTTTTGTCCGGACATAACAGCCATCATACGTTCAGGTGGTGTCATTCTCTGTGCCATTTCTTAACTCCTCCTCTCCTTATATACGTATTAGAACTTATGGAACCTCATTAATATAGAGGTATGGGTTTTTAACAGTGAAGTTTGAAAATTTAAGCATACAAAGAAAATGATGGGCAACACATAAAAAATAAATTTTGTTATAGGAATGGACTAGCTGATATTCTGGACCCGATTATGTAAATCGTATTAAACTCATGAGTGCATTATTCTAAAGAAAGAATATCAAATTAGAATAACAATTTAAGGAGCTAATTTGATGGTCTCAAAAGAACTTCAATTAATAAGCGTTAAATAAAACAATTACATTTTTACAATAGGGCATGGTGCTATTTGTTGGCGCAAATAGCTTCATCATGATTAGCTATCATCCAGGCTTCGACAACCTGGATAGTTTGCTCCAATCACGGACATGCCCCTTCAATCTGTAAAACTAAAAGG
>NZ_JBFYLB010000082.1:0-9153 GCF_041305605.1 Methanomethylovorans sp. | reverse complement strand
CGATCTTATATGCATTGTCCGATCCATCAACTGACACAACATCAAAGCCTCTTATTTTCAGTAGCATGGCTGTTATAAGCCCTAAAACCCCCTTTACCCGTCACCATTGCAGTTTTAGGTTCCCATCTCATTCTTTCCTGCACTGCAAAAGCTGTAAGTATCGCTTTTTCTGCAACGCTGGCAGGCTCCAAAAGAACTCCCAGGACTTCAGGGACATTTACCAGAAAGCGCTCTTCTTCTGAATAGTACTCTGCGAGAAGATCATGGTACCCTCTAATCCCTCTTTCCATATAATTCCCATCAAGGCACAGATCGAATTCACCGGCCTGGCAGTTGATACAACCATCAGGCCTCCTGACAGTGCAAACGACCATATCGCCTCTTTTTAATGAATTAACCTTATGTCCGACCCTTTCAACGATCCCAAGTGATTCATGGCCAATCACAAGAAAATCCTCACCCTTGGGAGCTTCACCATACAACCCTTCATTGATCTCACGGTCAGTCCCGTCAAGCCCTATAAGCTCGACCTTAATATCCTGTAGCGGAATATCCCTTATATGAACACTGTTGCTTTTTCCTGGGATTACGGCTATAGCTTTCGTAGAACTGCCTTCTCTTGAATGAATTGGTTGTAGTCGTGTTTCCGGGAACAGGGTTTCTGTCATTTCAGCATGTAATTTATGTCATATGCTATACTGGGATAGGCAAACACCATTGAACTGAGCTGAGTAGCTGTCAGACCATATCTCATCGCCATTGCAAAAAGATTAATCACCTCTTCAGCATTGGGTGCAAGTAAGTGTGCTCCCAGTATAGTGTCATTAGATTCATCGATTACAACTTTGGAGGCAGCATACCCCAAATTTGTTCTTCTGGATGAGTACCATTGGCTCATGTCATTGAAAAGGACCTTGTGCTTATTTGATGAAACGTTTTCAGTGATGCCAACACCCGCAAGAGGAGGAATCGTGAATACTGTGGAGGGAATAACACTGTAATCTGCTGTGTATTTGTTGCCTTCTATCATATTGCTTGCAGCAATATCTGCCTGCATGCTGACAACAGGAGTAAGGGGTGGACCGGGCCGTATGCAATCTCCAGCTGCATATACTCTTGGGTTGGAAACGCTCTGGAAGTATTCGTTCAGGGCTATGCCCCCTTTATCAAGGATAACATTGCCTTTATCAAGTTGCAGTTCTTCGATCGCCGGAACCCTACCAAGTCCATGGATGATCATATCTGCGAAGAATACCTCATCTTCTCCACTATCCTTGCAGCAGGTTGTCACTTTGAAGCCATCTGGAGTTTTTTCAATATTTTTGAGTTCTTTCCCTTTAATCACATGGATACCTGCATCTTCAGATGCCTTTACAAGCATATCCGCCAGTTCAGAATCGAACTCTTTCAATACACTATCTCCTCTTTGAAGAATTTTCACATCACAGCCTGCCCTTGCCGCGATATGTGCGAATTCGAAAGAAATGTAGCCTCCCCCTGCAAAGATGATTCTTTTTGGCAATTCCTTACGTTCCATGAATTCCTCGCTTGTGACAAGATATTCCTCACCCGGAATGTTCAGTTTGCGAGGTTTTGAACCGGTTGTTATAACAATGTATTTAGCCGTGATCTTCTTCTCTCCTACTATCAGGGTGGATTCATCTGCAAAACGTACGATTCCGTGGTATGTATCAATCCCTACATCCCTGTAGCCTTTTTCCCTTTTCCCGGGATGATCCTCCGTAAAAGTTCTCTTGTAGTCTATGAGCGAGGACCAGTCAATAGCGATCTTCCCACCATCAATGCCTTTTCCAAGCATTCTGTTGTGTTCATCGACTATATTAGCTACACCTGCAAGGACTTTCTTTGGAATACATCCTCTTAAAGCACAGGTCCCTCCATACTCCCTGCAGTCTGCTATTGCCACTTTCCATCCGGCTGCATTTAACTTATATGCAAAGGTGGTTCCTGCAGCACCGGTTCCAATTACAAAAGCATCATATTTTTCTGTCATCGATATCTCCTCATTTAGATCATTTTACAAAGCACATGACATCTCATGCTGCTGCATCCTGAAGCTCCTTCAAGGCATTTCTCACATCCTTACTTTTGAGTATATATGACCCCGTTGCAAAAACATTTGCTCCGGAATCTTTTGCAGCCTCAAAGATATCACCTATTGGTGCTCCCATTTCCAGCATGCTCTGTATAGCTTCACCATAAGGACGCATTAGTGCTCCTACAAACTCAAATGACACATTCTTGCAGAAGGCTTCCATGTGAACAATTAATGGATCAAAATTCTCCATCTCCCAGAATCCACAGTTTGAGATCAGTACCATCTTCTGATTCTTGGGAGTTCCACGTACTGGATGACGAGAGCGACCATCACACAATTCTACAAATAGCTGAATCCCTGGAAGCGTCCTATCAAAAAGGTTCTTCATGGGACCATTACCTCCATCTACATATAGTGGTGAAGCAAACACAAGTACATCTGCTTCCCCTATCTTTGGATAGAGCAGTTTCATATCATCATCTATATAGCATTCTCCAGGTTTCTTAAACCAACAATTGAACTCACCAGTGCATGGCTTGATATTGAGTTTCCTCGTATAGAAGGGGTCTACTTCTGCTCCTGCTTCTTTCATCCCTTCGAGAAATGGATTCAGTATTCGAGCTGTATTACCCTTATCCATTTTTGGGCTTGAGTTGATTGCTAAAACTTTCATATCCTTTCCTCCAATGTACCTTATATAATTCAGGGAACAACGGCAAACACTTGTTGCTGCATCCAACCACGAGCATGTCAGCTGATTTTTCCAGCAGACGTTCGTACTAAGAAGAAACTCACAAACAATAATTATGTGAGTTGATGATTTATATTTACATCGCTGCTATTTTTGATTAAATAATAGGTAAAACAATGCTATCTCGGAATATCACCTGAATAATAATAGGTTAGTAAAAATTAATATCAGAGTGGTGAATAGATACTTAAGAACCGTCACGCTTTAGTCATATTTATGAATTCAACTACTGATAAATGAATGAACACTCAAGCCCTTGATATTGCTTTAAGGTCTCGTGACCAAAGGTTTATTGTCAGAGGCAGGGATATGGGACAAGATAATGGAATCCCTTCGGGATTCTGCTTATCACAAAGGTAAGTTTTCAATGAATATTGTATGTATCGATAGCAGTTTCATCGAAACAAAAAAAGAATAGGTTTTAAATCAGAGTTCTAATTCAAGATTCTCTATAGGTACGCACCAGTAACCAGTCTGTTTTGAGCACCCTCCGGTCAAATGCAAAACGCAGGAAGACTGGAATAAACTTATAAATACGCAGCCTCACATCCGCCATCAATTGCAGGTCCAGAGCTTTTTCATCGAAACTGGGTTCCAGAAAATAGGAAAAATCATGCCAGTACTGATGCAAGGACCCAAATGCTCCAAAAAGGCTACAATCTCGACTATGGGCAGATGCAACCACAGAGTACACAGAGTTCACGGAGATGGATAACTATTGTTATTCTCTGTGTTCTCTGTGAACTCGGTGGTTAAAACATAATGTGCATGTTTTCTATACAGATCCGCATAATTCCTAAATAACATAGGATGAACTGTTTTTTACCCACCTAAAGTAATATCCTGATCTTGATACCACTCTAATGCATTATACAAGTGTTCTGGCTTAAAATCCGGCCACATTTCATCAACTACATATATGTCTGAGTATACCGTTTGAATTGGAAGCATTCCACTGAGTCTACATCTTGCTCCCCAGCGAATAAGTAAATCTATTCTTGTAATATCTGCTGATGCAATGTTTTCTACCATTTTTTCTTTATCTGAAGAATTATCATATGCATATGTTAAATCCCAATACCAACCATAGTTTACCAAAAAATTTATCTTTATTTTACCTTTTCCAAATTTAGTTTTCTTTGTATATGGGAGTAACTCTTTTGGAAACATATCCGAATTAGTATTCCCTACTACAAGTAGTTCAGCGTCACGTTTTGAAAGTTCTTGAACTGATTTTATACAAGAATCTACAAACGCTTTTCTTTGAACTTCAGACCTTTTTGTGTTATCCTGAGTAAAACCAAAAAAAGTAACTTCTTCTATTCCAAGTCTCACGCATATATCATATACTTTTAATCCTGGAATTATTCCATTGTCATAACCTTCATGTTTTTCCAAGCCTCTGGCTTGAGCCCATCTTCTGTTACCATCCGGTATTATAGCAATATGTCTTGGCAATCTTTTAAATTTTGGCACTTCCACAATATTATCCCCTATTCTTTGCTCAAAATACCATAGAAGATTCTGATTAACCCTCTATTTTAAATGTTTGATACTTTCCGGACAAAATATATCCTCCTATATCTCCTGGAAAGACAGCATGTGTATGCTGATGGTGTAATCTACATAGGAAAGAAAGTTAACAATATTGAAGAACAGGCTCTTGATGTGGATAAAGTACAGGTCTCTGTTAATGAGGATGGAATAAAAGAAAATATACTGGCTCTCACTCCTGAGGAAGCAAGGAAACTAGGGATTAAGCTAAAGCACTTCTGTGCTTAATCCCAATCTCCCCTGAGTTTTTCTGATATGGAGCTTTTTTGTTCATCCAATTCTGGAACTCTTCAGTTACCTTTTTTGCACCTGATGGTTTAAGCCTGAGAGAATATTCAGTTCTAATGAAGTCTGTAGTTTCCATTCTTTCAGTTTCTATCAGATTGATAACAGCCAGATCAACAAGGAATCGTATAAAAAATCAATTTAATTTCGTTGTGTAATTATGCATATCTTTTTGGTGGTACAGAAGAATTTTGTTTTATATTATCTAAAAAGATAACATGATTTTTACTTACAGTTTTTAACAGTAACTTTTGATTGTACTTATTTGGAGGAATATTATATGAAATATTTTATTTTAACGGCGGAAAAATAGCCTGGTATAATATCCCCGAATTTTTTCTAAGGGTTATAGGTAACTGTATTTTTTTGTACGCTTAAGTTTTCAAATATCTTTAATTGATAAAATGCAAAACCTAAATTGCTGATTTTCCAAAACCCCATAATAAAGGAAGTGTGAGAGATGAAATCAGAAGAACAGATCAGAATCAAGTTAGAGAGCTTGAAGAATCTTAAGAAACATATTGATGAAAGCGCAATCATAATCCCGAGACCACAAAAGATTTAAACAGTTATCTATTTACAAGCTTTATGACAGAATCGCCAATTTTTGAGATATTTGATGGATTGCCCAGGCAGGGTCCTGGCAGTAATGAATGTACTGAAAAAGCCTTTAATTTGCTTTCTTCCCTTCCTGCAGGCACTAAGATCCTTGACATTGGTTGCGGTGTGGGTATGCAGACAATACATCTTGCGAAGATCTGCAACGACTGTCACATCACTGCAACTGACATTTACCAGCCTTTTCTGGATAAACTGATGGAAAATGCAGTTAAAGAAGGAGTTGATGACAGGATTACCACGGTTTGTGCTTCCATGGATGACCTGCCTTTTGAAGCAGGAGAATTCGACATCATCTGGTCAGAAGGCTCCATCTTTATCCTTGGTTTTGAAAAAGGAATTAGCTACTGGAAACAGTTTCTGAAAGAAGGGGGTTATATGGCAGTGACAGAGAACACATGGTTCACGGATGAACCTTCTTCGAAAGTGCTTCAATTCTGGCAGGATATATATCCTGGTATCATGAACATACCTGACACTGAAAAAGTTATCATGGCAGCAGGATATGATATCATTGACCACTTTAAACTGCCAGCTTCTATCTGGTATGATTTTTACTCCCATCTGGAAAAAAGAGTCGATGACATCAGTGATAGCTATAAAGGAAACACCGATGCAGAAACGATACTTGAGTTTAACAGAAAAGAGATAGAGCTCTTCAGAGAATACCCAGATGAATATGGTTATGCATTCTACATTTTTCAGAAGAACGCAAATAAATGACCTGTTACTGATGAGCAATTAAATGATCCAGAAACTCAAAAAGAAATCAAAGCAGCAATCAAAGAAGAATAATATCTAATATCGTATATAGGGTGACTTGCTCATAACAGAAGGGAGAATAGGGATTGATACTAAGATAGAGAAAATAACTTATATTGATCCTAGAAATGAGTTCTATTTCCAAAGGGACCTATACCCTTTGGATTCTGTTTCATGTAATGCAATGTTCCCTTAGAGAATCCCATATTATTCCATTCTGTATAGGAAATGCTCAATATCTTTTGCCTTATATCATCAGAAGCCTGTCTATCAATAGTGAATTCAGGCCTACTGAGATCAATAGCATATCACTTCGTAATATCCACAATAGAACCTTCCGGGAATATTTTTCTAAATACAAAACCAACAAGAGGACCCGCAACAAAAACTATTAGAGGATACGCAAATAAAGAATTGATAGCGAGATTAGAAGCCCAGATTAAAGGTAATTCCTTTGAAAAACCAACTGTTGATATTGAAAAATATAATGACATTAAAGTTGCCATTCCGGCAACAATAACTAATGCAGTTATAGCTCTTTTCTGAAAAGGGGTGTGATGGTGTTTATGTAATTTGAATACCAGTTTCATCCCATGCCTTCCTACAATAAAATATTCAAGTGTAAATGCCACTATGAAAGTAAGAGGGAAACTTAACCAGGTCACTTTAATAATATCTGCAGAAAATCCCTGATGGACTGTTATGTTGTATGCTGTCATTACAAATGCCATAAAGCAAACATACATGAATGTATGGATTAGATTTTCTTTTCTATTTGTTATCAAATTCCCACCTTGTGCATGTGAATTTTTTATTAATAAGAAAGTTTAACACAAGGAGTGTTTATATGTATCAAAAAATTGACATCTTCTTATAACAGCGAACTAGTATACAGGATCATTGATAAATTTAACGGCTATTTATGATCATTTCTAGTTCAGTTAATTATTCAAAATTAAATACTTGGATAAAAACACCTTAAAATCACTGCTGAGAAAAACAAAAAATTATCAAGCAAAAAGTCTTGCAAAGATCACGATCCTCTTATACTATTATTAGTGATACTATCAGTAGTACTCCTGTATATTGGAGTATTTGCGCCTGAAGGTTTAAGCCTGAGAGAATAACTTTCTGTTCTAATAAAGTCTTTAGCATCCATTCTTTCAGTTCCTATCAGATCGATATAAGGATTATTGCGATCAGGGAAGCTATTACTCCTACCCATTGACGCGGAACAAGTTGTTCTTTCAATAATATGCACGCCAATAATACTGTAACTGCAGGACTCAGGGAGGATAGAATTGTGGCAACATCCAATCTTCCGGTTTCTGAAGCCAGAGCAAATAAGATAGCACCTCCTGTATTAAATAATCCTGCAAGGATAACTATCAGAATTACATCGGATGCGGGTTTACTGACAGTCTTCGTTAGCATTATGAACCCTGTGAGCATGATGAATGCTATGATCCTTGAAACTGTTAATGGCCAGTAAATTGCAGTAGCACTGAAGTTATCAATGGATATGAAGAACAAACCAAACAATATACCTGCAAGTAGCGGATATTCCAGATCTTTTGCTTTTAGATTCGGTCCAATATTCATACAAACAATGAACCATATTCCAATAAATGCGAAAATAAAACCTATGATCTTAAAAATGGAAGGAATACCTTCATTCAAAGATGAATATATTACAGGTATGATCGCTGAGATTACTGCAGCCAGAGGAGAAACTATACTCATTTTCCCATTGGCCAGGCTTATATATAGTGCTATCAACCCCGCAGCTCCAAAAAAGCCTGCAAAAGCACCCCACATGAGATAGTTGAGTGAAGGTATGGTCTCTGAAAATATAATTGCAAGAATTGGGAATATAATGATACCCATGATCTGGGTGACCAGAACCACAGTATAAGCACTTGTCCGTCTGGTAGCACATCCACCTACAAAATCCCCTGCACCCCATGATAATGCAGATACAAGCCCAAAGATAATAGCAAGATCAATAGATATCATTTTGTTTCTCCAGTAATTTTCAAATCCAAGTACTTTTCTAAACGTATCTGTTTGTATTATCTGTCAGGCGATGGTTTGAAGTAGAAAAGTGATTTGAAAAATATGGAGTATTGTCGCATATATTTATCGCTTCCCTTGGATTATTTATAACTGAAGATATTTTCACACAGCCGATACTAAGGCTATAAAAACCCCCTCATGCTGAATATGCCCTTTCTTATAACTCTTAAAGTGCTTATCTTGAGATTCTGATATTGATCAATACTTCGCTGTCTGTGTTAAATTCAGACCCTTAACAATCCACGGAACCCTCTGGAGCCATAGTAAGAGGGTGCACTGTTGTGATACACGAAGACAGTGTCATAGCGGCGATCAGCAAAGATGGCGCCGCCGAGTTTTCTAATATCAGAAGGTGTTTTCAGCCAGCTTGAAGTTTTCGTATCGAAATTTCCAAGTTTCTGCAACTCTCGATATTGTTCTTCCGTTAAAAGCCCAATTCCCATGGCAGCTGCCATATCAATAGCGCTATTATCTGGTTTATGATCTTTCCTTGATTCCAGAGCTTCACCATCATAACAAACATTTCTGCGGCCTATTGGACTTTCTGCGGAACAATCACAAAAAATGTATTCTCTGGTCTTTTCATCATAACCAACAACATCCGGTTCACCGCCAGTTCTTTCCATTTCATTTAGCGACCACAGTTTTTCAGTATTATCTTCCAGCTTTGCTTGCACTTTGGCCCATTCAAGACCTTTATGGCGGTTCATGTTTTTCTCAAAACGGACTTTCAACACGCTGAGTAGTTCTTCACGTTGTCCTGATGACAACTCCTTTTTATTGCTGTCAATGTTGCTCATACTTTTCCATTCCCTCCGTTGAACAAAGTGTTGGGCATATAATTACCTAATACCATTGGTACCATTCAACAAACACCTCTTAAAAACAAAAGCGCACAGTAGTCTTTAAATCCAACAATTGTAACTATGTTACTTTTCGAAAATATGTAAAGAAGTTTACCCCCACTTCAATTCTTCGGTCAGACAAATCAAGAATGATCATTCCCAATTATCCGATTCTTCCCGCTACTTTTTAGCTTTACTTAAAT
>NZ_JBFYLB010000081.1:0-11034 GCF_041305605.1 Methanomethylovorans sp. | reverse complement strand
TATTGTTGTTAGCATCGCTCACAACAGTGGTATCGGCAGCGGGGGAGACAATAAATGTAACTTGCATCGCATACACGCCAAGCGATGCGTTACAATCTGCAAGTCAGACAAATGTATACAGTGAATTTATACAGTATACTTATATTCCAGCCTATAATGCTTCATATTACGCGAGTGATGAATTGCTCTCTGCGGTTGAAAGCGGATTTTTGGCAACGCAGGATGTCATATTCTGTGATATGGTTGGCAGCAAGGTGTACAACTCCGATAACGGAGCAGTAAATTCTACCTTGCAAGCAGCACACAACAATGGTGTATCATTGCTGAGCATACGTACAAGCAGTGCACCTTCATATTTTGATTATGTTTCGGACGGCAAGGGCAACGATACTATATGCACCTACTACAACAGCATGGGTACGACAGGGGAAGGGCTCACAAATGCAGAGAACCTGCTCATATATCTTGCAACAGAATATAGTAATCTCTCTGAGATCATAGACAGTGGGAATACCTCAACAGAAGATGGGTCAAATGATAATGGTACGACCGGTGGTATCTCAGTTGGAAGCGGAGATGTGAAGTTCCTTTTTGTTCTGGGCACAGATGTTAACACTGCTTCCCTTAATAGTGCAGCAGCTGCATCAGATGTCTCTTCTGAATTAAGCACAACGGTTATTGCAAAGAGTGAAACGGTACCGCAGGATTTTGATTTCACCAGTTATTCAGTTATATTCATTGAATCACAGCCGGAAACAACTGTAACTAACTGGGCTACCAGCATAAATGCTGCAAAAGCTAATGGCGCAATGGTCATAAGTTACAATCTTTCCGAGAACATTACTCTGTCAAATGTGGACCTTTATTCTGCCAATTACACTGATATCGAAAGATATTGGGTGCAGGGCGGAGAGGCCAACATGGGCAACATGCTGAAGTTCATGGGCCAGAAATTCTCCAGTGCCTTTGCAGGAGAAACTATTGCCGAGCCAGTGATCGTGAAAGAGAAAGTGAATGTTACTTACATCATCAATTCAGATACCAGTGTATATTATATGGACCAGGTGCTTGCTGAAAGAGCAGTGATCACCGACCGTTTCAATGTCAATGTGATGACAGGTGCAGAGGCCATAAACAGTTCCATTGATATTAGTAACGAAGATGTTATCATGCTATACATGGTGGGAGCCAACGAACTTCCCGAGATAAAGGATGAGCTTCTTGCTGCAAAGAATAACGGTGCACAGATCGGAATGTTCGGTATGCTGTCAGACGTATATGGCATAGCAACGATCGACATGGGTAATTCGCCATACGATGCAATGACAGATTATCTGTATAACGACGGATACGGCAATATGGAGAACTGGGTCCGATGCATCGGAGCTACCCTTGAGAATGTCTATATTGAATACTCTGCCGCAGATGAGCCCTCTATTCCGGATGATGGGATATATCACCCCGATGCCTTCCCAAGAACCTTTGCCAACAGCACCGAATATTTGCAGTGGTATGCAGACCACGGTTACAATGCATCAGCTCCCACAATTGGAATAATCGGTAACAAACTGGGTAAAACATCTATAGAATACAATACAGAGGATGCCATTATCAGAAAGATCGAGTCAAGAGGATGCAATGTGATCTACACAACATACGCCGTATGTACGGATGATGTGGATTACTTCACCATGAACGGGGAAGTGCTTGTTGACTCCATTATTTCACTGAAAGGTTTCTATCTTAACTATGACGATCATGAAAAGGGAATAGAATATCTGCAAAAGTACAATGTGCCTGTAATTAAAGGCATACAGGATTACTATCAGACACCTGACGAATACAATGAAAGTGTACTGGGATTGAGTACTGCTTCTATTCCCTATCAGGTCACGCAACCTGAAATAGACGGCCTTACCGATTACATCTGGGTAGCCGGGAGAGTGCAGGACGAAGCAACAGAGCAGTATTACTATGAGCCCTTAGAATGTCAGGTCGAATGGATATCTGACAGGGCCATTGCATGGGCAGAACTTGGTAGAGAAGCAAACGCTGACAAGAAGATCACCATCCTTTACTACAATCACGAGGGTGGCAAGAACAACATTGGTGCCAGTTACCTGGACATAGGTTCAAGCTTTACTCTGCTTCTGGAAGATATGCGGACTGCAGGATATAATATTGGGAACGGCACAATTCCAAATGGCAGCGAGTTCATTGACCTGTTCATTGAAAGCAGGAATGTGGGTACATGGGCACCCGGCGAACTTGAGAAAGTTGTGCAGTCAGGTTATGTGACCCTTCTTCCGGTGGACGAGTATCTTGAATGGTACGAAACATTGCCACAGAGCGTGCGTACTGAAGTAGAGGATACATGGGGCAAAGCACCAGGCGAGGTCATGACCTATGAAAATAGGAGCGGAAAGTACTTTGTAATACCGACCATCCAGCTTGGAAATGTCAATTTCATACCCCAGCCAACCAGGGCAGGACTTTCAGATGAGTCCCTTATATATCATAATTCCTCAATACCGCCCACACACCAGTATCTTGCGACATATTTCTGGATCAACAACATCTACGATGCAGATGCTATGATACACTTTGGTACCCATGGTACACAGGAATGGTTACCAGGAAATGAGGTAGGACTCTGGAGATACGATTATCCGTCTATCATGGTGGCTGAAACTCCTGTCGTCTACCCATATATCATGGATAACGTGGGTGAAGGCACACAGGCCAAGCGCCGTGGTAATGCTGTTATAATAGACCATCTTACCCCACCGATAATAGAAGCTGGCCTTTATGGGGATCTTGCCACAATGCACGAGAAGATCCATAACTATCAGGATGCAAAAAGTGACAATGAAACTGGAATGATGGCACTCTATCGTAACAGCACGATACAGCTTTACGGTAACCTAAGCCTTGGAGAGGATCTGGAAGTCTCAACTGGTGAACTGTATAATATGACAGATGACGACTTTGAGAACTTCCTGAATAGCGTGCTGGAGGATTATCTTGAAGATATGAAATCAGAGCTCATCCCGTACGGTCTTCATGTCTTTGGGGTGGCTCCTGAAGGTGAGAAGCTTGTATCTATGGTAAGGTCCATGCTGGGTGATGATTTCAGCGATCACATCTATAATGTGCTGGCTAAAGATAACGGAACCGAGGAAGACTGGGAAATAGAAGCAGATTCTGATGCCATGTTACTTTTGAATGCCACCCTGCTGAATGCAACTAACGTTTCAACTGCCCAGGTTGAGGTACTAGGTCTTACAAATGCCAATATCACGGCCGATCTTGAGCTGGCGCTGCAGTATGCAGATAATCTGGCCCAGACAACTCGTGAGATCGACCAGACATTAAGGGCACTTAACTCTGAATACATAGAACCTGGTACAGGCAATGATCCTATACGCAATCCGGATGCATTACCCACAGGTAAGAACTTCTACAGCTTTGACCAGAGGACCATTCCTGACGAAGAGACCGAGGCTATGGGAGCTGCCATCATAGACAATTGGCTTGAAACCTATTATGCAGCTAATGGAACATATCCCAACAAGGTGGCTTTTGTCATGTGGTCTGTGGAAACAATGCGTCATGAAGGACTCATGGAAGCGCAGATCTATGCTCTTCTGGGTGTGGAACTGGAAAGGACCAGCGGAAGGATAACCGGATTTAAAGTGATCCCGCAGGAAGAGATGACACATCCGAGAATAGATGTGCTACTCACAACATCCGGACTTTACCGTGATACTTTCCCATACCAGATAGAACTCATGGATACGGCAGTCCGCATGGTTGCTGAACTTAATGAGACAAATGAGACCAACTATGTAAGATGGAATTCACTTGCCATAGAAGATGCAATGCTGGCAAGCGGATATAATGAAAGCGTTGCACATAATGTTTCTATGTCCAGGATATTCAGTGAGGCCACCGGTACATACGGTACGGGAGTATCCGAAGCAGTAGAAGCAAGCAATACCTGGGAGAATTCGTCAGAAGTTGCTGACCTGTACATATCCAGGATGTCCAATGTATACGGAAAGGATGTATGGGGTGTTAATTATGAGGATGTGTTCGAACTAAACCTGGGAGGAGTGGATGCAGCCATACACAGTGATACCTCGAACCTTTACGGTCTCATAGACAATGACGACTATTACTCCTACTTCGGAGCACTTGGACTTGCTGTGAAATCGATCACAGGTGAGTCTCCTTCAATGTATATCTCTGACCTGACAAGTGTGGACGACCCGGAGATTATCACACTCAGTGAAGCTTTCAGTGCTGAGCTGACTGCAAGGTACCTGAATCCGAACTGGATAACCGGTATGATGGAGTATGATTATGCGGGTGCCAGGGAAATGATGAAGACCGTGGAATATATGTGGGGATGGGAAGCCACCACTCCTGATCTGGTAACGGATTCGGACTGGAACAAGATGTATGAGACATATATACTGGATTCTCAAAACCTTGGACTGGATGAGTTTTTGAAGGAAAATGCATATCAGTATCAGTCTATCACAGCAAGGATGCTTGAAACCGTAAGGAAAGATTCATGGGACGCCTCAGATGAAGTGGTCCAGAACCTGGTGAAAGAATATGTTGAGTCCGTAGTGGATAATGGTGTTACCTGCTGCCATCATACCTGTGGCAATCCTTCATTGGATGAGTTCATACAGGGTGTAATGTCCGTTCCAGGTCTGGTGGATGAACAAACTGCTACAGAATACAAGAAGCTCATGGAGGAAGCAACCAGTGAGCCAGTGAAGGAAAGCACATCCAGTAGCAGTAGCAGCAGTGGTTCCAGTGGTCCGAAGCTGGAAATTACGAACCAGGCTACGACTTCTGCATCCAGTAACCAGACTATGGAATCCCACGTTGGAGCAGGTACAGACCTTAATCAGCCTGCGCCCGAAGCTCCGAAGTCCACTCCTGAGAACTATGTTGAAGGATATGAGATGACCACGGAAACTGTAACCCAACCGGAGAGTAGTAGTTCCACATTCTCCAGTTCTGACATAGTTGCTATTATGCTGGTAGTGGGAGCAGCAGGTGCAGTATTCCTGGGATTCATGAGAAAGAAGAAAATGTGACCTTTTAAGGCACTTTTCTATTTTGAGAAGTGCCTATTCCCCTTTTAGGCCGATGGCCTGGGAATTGGTTTGGCTATTTCTCTGCTCCTTCTATAAAGGGCGGGAATCTCCATACCATTTTTGTGGGGAATGTTGTCGAAATTCTCTGAAGCAACTTTTTGTTTATCAGTGTTGCTCGTAAGGTTGGATAATATATCTTCAAAAGTGGAACTAATGGTTGGGTTTGTAGGTCAAAGAGCGGAGCTGATTCCACTTTTTGATAGGGATGGTACTATGAAATGGAGAAAGTTATTCTTGATGATCAGTATACTGGCTATGTTATTCAGTATACAGGTAGCAACGGCAGATGAAAACAAGGTCAATGTCATGTATATTTCCTGGACACCGAGCGCTGCTCTGCAAACAGCAAGCCAGTCTATGGCATATGGTTCGGATGTGGTTTTCACTTATGTGCCTTCGTTCAATACTACCACTTGGGCCGGTCCCAGTGATGAACTGCTGTCAGTAGCAAGTTCAGGATTATTGCTGGAGCAGGATGTAGTCTTTACTGATATGTTATCAAGTGCGGTCTTTGATCCTATGAATTCATCGTTCAAGGCTGCAAAAGACAATGGTACTTCATTTGTGGATATAAGGTCTCTGGGAACACCTGAATACTTTGACTATGTATCCGATGGCTCATCAACAGAGCCAATAGATACCTATTATAATAATATGGGTACCGGAACTGGAACAGAGTTACAGAATGCAGAAGATCTTTTGACATATCTATGCAGGAACTATGGAAATAAACCTAAGATCACCGATGGGTGGGGAAGCAAAATACGCATTGTCTATATAGGCTGGCAGCCAAGTCCCGCTCTGGAAACTGCTGCAAGTGCTACAAGATTCAATAGCAGCATAGAATTCACATACATTCCTTCGTTCAATACTACCTCTTGGGCCGGTCCCAGTGACGAGCTACTCCAGGCAGCTTCAAGTGGCTTGCTGCTGCAACAGGATGTAATATTCACTGATATGCTTTCATCCGCTGTATTTGAACCTCTAAGTGAAACATTTAAAGCTGCTGATGATGCAGGCATCTCTCTTGTGGACATAAGGTCGATGGGTACTCCCACTTATTTTGACTACATCTCCGATGGTTCTTCCACTCAGTTGATAGATACATATTATAACAATATGGGCACTGCCACTGAAGAGGAAAAGCTCAATGCGGAGAACCTTTTGCTATACCTTGCAAAGGAATATGGTAATCATTCTGAGATCACTGAAAAATGGGCTAGCATAAAAATTCTGTATCTTTCTTATGCAGCAAGCCCGGCTCTGGAAAATGCCAGTTTGACCAATCCTTACAGCCAGAACATCGAATACACTTACATACCATCCTTCAATGTGACCACATGGGCTGATCCAAGTGGTGAACTGCTCGCAGCAGCTTCAAGTGGTTTACTTCAGGAGCAGGATGTGATCTTCTGTGATATGCTTTCCAGCAACATCTATGGTCCTCTCAACCAGAGCTTCTGGCAGGCACATGAGGCAGGTACTGTGTTCGTTGATGTGCATTCCATAGATACACCGGAATACTTTGACCATGTGTACACTGGTGATGAGAATGTCACATTGCTTAACTATTACAATAACATGGGTACGCAGACAGGTACCCAGTTAACGAACGCTGAGAATTTCCTTATATATCTTGCCAGGGAATACGGCGGCAACTCTGAACTTACTGCAGATTGGGAACTGCAGGGCTCTGATTCTTCTGCTGTACCACAGGTAGGACTTTATCACAAAGATCATTCAGGGAAATACTTTGAGACAACGCAGGAGTATCTGGAATGGTATTCTCTGAATGACGGTACACACCATGTGTACGACCCCACAAAACCCACCATAGGTATGTGGTTCCATCGTGATGACATCACTAATGGACAATTGGGAGTGGTGGATGCACTGATCTCAGACCTTGAAGGTAAGGACTGCAACGTTATCGTGGGATTCGATACATTTGATGACATAGTCAAATACTATTGTGATGACAACAATCAGTCACTTGTGCAGTGTGTCATATCTTTGAAGAGTTTCAGGCTGAATTATTATGACAATGAGAAGGGAGAACGTGAACTTAGGCAGCTCAATGTGCCTGTATTAAGGGGCATAGTTGTGGACGTACCACAGACACCTGATCCCGCAGATGCTAACAGAGGCATACCAAATGCTCAGGTAGTGAGGATGACCCTTGGTCCGAATCTTGACGGTATTTTTGAGTATGTTGTCATAGGAAAGAACGTATATGACTCTGATAACGGTACAAGTGAATCTATTCCTATAAACAGCCAGGTTGACTGGATAGGTAACAGGTCCATAAATTGGGCAAACCTCAAATCCATGGATAATTCCGAAAAGAAGGTTGCAGTAATCTATTACAACTATCCTTCAGGCAAGGATAATATCGGAGCCAGTTATCTTGATACAATTTCCAGCATGAGACTCATGCTTCAGGAAATGCAGGATGCAGGATTCAATGTTACTTCAGTGCCAGCAAACAACACAGAGTTACTTGAGAGGATCCAGGCTCAGGGTATAAATGCAGGTTGTTGGGCACCCGGTGTACTCAATGAAATGGTCGAGAACAAAACATCATGGGGATTGCAGTTAATATCCATGGAAACCTATCGCGAATGGTTTGAAACAGAGATCCCGCAGGATCTGCGAGACGAAGTCATTGAGGAATGGGGTGCCCCCTGGCAGGAAGATCTACCAGAGGACAAGAACTTGATGATATGGGAGAACGAGTCAGGTAAATATCTGGTAATTCCTACTGTTCAGTTTGGAAATGTATGGCTCATGCCCCAGCCTGCCCGTGGTTTCATGCAGAGCGATGATACTTTGTATCACAGTACCCTTGTTCCGCCACCACATCAGTACATAGCCTTCTATCTGTGGCTTAACAAGCAATGGGATGCAGATGCCATCATTCATCTGGGAACTCATGGTACACATGAATGGCTTCCGGGGCAAGCTTATGGTATGAACAGAACAGCAGAATGGTCCCCATTGCTATTGCAGGATCTGCCAAACATCTACCCATACATCGTTGCCAACGTTGGGGAAGGCCTTACAGCCGAATACAGAGGCAATGCCCTTATTATCGATCATATGACGCCGACCCTGGAACGTTCAGGCATGTATGGAGAACTATCCAACCTTTCACGTTACGTTCAGCAGTACTATGGACAAGAGATGTCCGCCCAGACGAAGAAAGGATATCAGATGATCATTGTCGATGAAATGGTAAAAGCAAATCTTACTACAGACCTGGAGCTGAATGCTTCGGAACTGTATGGATACAACGAAACGTTCTTTGATGTCTTCGTAAAGAACGTACTCCATGAATATCTGGAAGAGATCGCAAGTGAGAACATACCTTACGGCATGCACATCCTGGGAGAAGTACCGGCTTTTAACTCCACATCTCCCAACAGGGATGAACTTTCATGCATGGTTCGTTCCATGCTGAAGGGATCTTTCGAGGATAACGTCACAGCTGCTTATTATCCGTTGGATGATCATCCGCTGGGCATACCGTTCAATGATACAAAAGTAGACTGGTTAGTATGGGAAGTTGTGACCAATGGCACTTCCATATATGATGCTGAGGATTTGGTGTACGGCTATACCAATGGATCCGTTGCCAAAGATCTGGAAACTGGTCTGGAATATAAGCAGCGGCTCATAGACTCTGCCATCGAGATGGACAGGGTGATCGATGCTTTAAGTGCCGGTTTCATACCTGCAGGCCCGGGTACGGATCCTGTGATGAATCCCAATGCTGTGCCCACAGGCAGGAACTTTTACGGGGTGAACCCTGAGCTTTATCCCTCTGAAGCCACATGGAAAATAGGAGTAATGCTTGCTCAGGAACTGCTGGTGGACTACTACGAGGAACATGGTGAATATCCGACAAAGGTATCTTTCTCCAGGTTCGGTGTGGAATTCATTCGTGACCATGGTACGCTGGAAGCTGAAGCCATGTACCTGCTGGGTGTCAAGCCGGTCTGGGATAGCAATGGTTACGTGGTTGGTGTGGAACTCATACCTGAAGAAGAATTGCTACCCAACTATGATACTTCTTTGCCGGGAAGACCTCGTATCGACATAGTGTATGCAACCGCAGGTATGCGGGACGCATTCCCAAGCAAGATCAAAATGCTTGATGATGCAGTGAAACTTGCAAACACTGCTCCTTCGGTGAATTACCCTAACTATGTTAACACCAGTACACAAGCCATATACCAGGATCTTTATGAAAGCCTTCGGGGGTCCTTTGAGACCGATGAAGAAACTGCTGCCATGGCTGAAACCCTTTCCACCATGAGGTGCTTCGCGGTACAGGATGGAACTTATGATATTCTGGTCGGTGATGCCATAGATGCAAGCGGTACCTGGGAAAGCGAGGATGAGATCGCGACCCTGTATCTTGAGAAGATGGGTTTTGCCTATGGTACTGAGCTGTGGGGATACCAATGCCAGGAACTGCTGACATCCAATCTTAAAGAGGTGGAAGCATCGGTTCATTCGGATTCTTCCAATCTGTATGATACTCTGGACAATGATGATTTCTTCCAGTATTTCGGCGGGCTGAACCTTGCGACCAGGTATGTTAGGGATGACCACCAGACTCCGGAGATGTATGTTTCCGATACGAGAGATCCGGATAATGCCCAGATGACCGGAATGAAGGAATACCTGAGCAAGAACCTGCGTTCGAGGTACTTCAATCCCAAATGGATAGAGGGCATGCAGGGATCAGGATATGCCGGTGGCAGGATGATGGCAGAGTTCGTGGACAATCTGTGGGGATGGGAAGTTACAGACCCCGAACTTGTGGACGATTCCGTATGGGATAATGTCTATAAGACCTATGCCAATGAGGGTATGGAAGAATGGTTCAATGCGGAGAATGCTGGTGCATACCAGTCCATCACTGGCAGGATGCTGGAAGCGGTCCGTAAAGGGTACTGGGAGCCTTCTGCGGAAGTTGTACAAAGCCTGACACAGGAATATATGGAATCAGTAGCAGAGAATGGGGCCACATGTTGTCATCACACGTGCGGCAATCCTCTGCTCGATGATTTTGTGCAGGGTGTGGTATCTGTGCCAGGTGTTGTAAGTGAAGATGTAATCGAGAAATATAATGAACAGTTGTACAAGGCGACACTCCGGGACGACGACGCTGAGGCAGATGATACTTCTTCTGCTGAAAAGAGCAAGGGTGGAAGTCCCACAGGTTCTGCGCAGGTGAAACCTGCCGGTTCCAGCAATCAGACCATGGAAACGGATGGAGGGGTTGGGACCGACCTGGACAAAGTGCCTAAGGAATCCATGCAATCGATTCAGGATCCAAATTATGTAGAAGGTTATGAGATGACAACGGAAACCGTATCCCAGACGGAAAGCAGCAGTCCCACATTCTCGGGTTCGGATATAGTTGCCCTTATCCTGGTGGCAGGAGCAGTTGGTGCAGTCTTCATAGGATTTATGAGAAGGAGGAAAATGTGATTAAGGCATTTTCTTAATGCCTTTATGATAAAATTAAGAGTGGATACGAGATAAACCGAAAAGCAGAGCACTCATTGGATAGATACTGGTAATTCAGGAGTGTTCTGCTGTGATCGGTCACAATGAGCAGATCTTGCATTTTCGTCTTCCTATATCCAATTTTTAGTTAGTTTCTGAGCGGTCATATCATTTTTGCATAGAGACGCTCAGTATCTTCTTTTCGGCATAGCTCGGTCCCAGGGGTCATCACAGCAGCAGAACCGGCAGCTATCCCATATAGGGCAGCTTCACGCAGTTTTTTCCCTTTTGAAAGGCTTAGGACGATACCTGCCACCATGCTGTCGCCAGCTCCCAC
>NZ_JBFYLB010000080.1:0-11285 GCF_041305605.1 Methanomethylovorans sp. | reverse complement strand
GAAAGTGTTGCCGTTGCTCCATTTGCAGTCTTTTTACCCAAAATTGCTTTTTCATCATCTATGTACAAGACACTATATGGTTCTCCAAGCAGAGCAATAGATCTGTCTGTAACATCTCCCTGTTCATTCAGGGTGGTGACCTGAAGTGAAGTATAACTAAAGTTATTTCCATCAATTCTCGGACCTGTCGTATCCAGTCTTATATACTCGTATGTATGGTATTTGTCAAAATCAAAATAGAACAATCCCGGTGACATAAAAGTGTCCACACGGTCAAGGGTCCAGGGAGTTAAAGAAGATTCTTCTTCGTATTCGGATACCACTTCTTTGTAAATGTAAAATCCTTTTTGTTCCCTTGATGCTGGTACCACTATATAGTCTATATCGTTTTCCTGTATCCATTCCCTGCTTCGCTGTAAGTTAAACAGCTCACAGGAAATCGGGTTGAAGAAAGAGGCTTCAGTGAACGCCATATATCCATTTGTACTTAATATTATATCTCCCTTAGGCGCATGAATACTGTACGGGGTATCTGAATAAGGCAGGTTTACAGAGAAGCATGTGGCAGTAGCGTTTACATTCACAGTTCTGTTGAAATCAGGTCCGGTTATTGATATTGTTTGCAGACCTGCGTTATGGTAGGTTTTGAAGCAGATATCCATTCCATGTCTCGAGGAAGCCATAATTTCACCTGGGGATATTAGAAAAACACTATCCTTGGCGACAAGTTTACCACTTGATACATTCAATGTGCTGATATACAGGTCAGTTCCTGCTGTCATATCTATCCTGTAATTCCCAGGTTCAATATCAGATATAAGGAGTGATGAAGTCTGCTCAGTACCGGCTACTCGACTGCTGGTAGTATCTCCATCATCAGCCAGTTTCATAGACGCAACTGCATCCCCTCCCATTGAATATATATTAACTTTCAGTTCATCTGCTCCTACGTAATTGTTCATATCTTTTTTCCCGACTGAAAGTGTGATCCCCTGAGCTGGAATGTATGTGTAGAATGTGTGCCCGCCTCTTAGCAGATACTGCATGCTGAATTCCGGAGTATCATCCTGAACATAAGATGTTGTGTTAATTGTTACTCCGGGACCAACTGCAATAGTTGATGCAGGGGGATTCTGAAGGAATTTATTAGCACTTTCGATATCTTCATACCCGTCCGTTTTGAATATCTTATATTGCTTGTTCTGTGCAAGTAGATTATAGTACTCCAACTCCTCATAGAACATATCATAAAAAGTACCCGTTTTTATGAAAAAACCCTTTCCAAAGATCGGTACCACTGTATCATTGTTCAGGTCAAGGCTTTTTTCTTCCCTTATTTCTCCTACGATGTCAATGTCCCCATCATCATCTGCATCTTTAAGCTTAATTATGAATACACCATCAGGTGAATATCCATCCTTTACAATAGTCATATCCCATAGTTTTGCGTTACTTATCCTGAATGAATTATTCTCTTCATCATCAAAAAAACCAGTAAAAGAACCTGTAAAAATAACTATTTCATTTCCTGCATATTCGGTCGTAAAATTGACCTGGGAACCTATGTCCATAACCTCCTGATCTATGATCTCCCCATCTTTTTTCAATACCAGATCGATCTGGTCTTTCTCTCTGGAGTGATCACTGACAAGTATTGAGTACCCACGGCTCAGTAACTTAGGTCTCCCTTCAGCAATGCTAATCCCGTCTTTTTCCCATACCTTTTGTTTAAGTATGGCCTCATTACCTATGCTCTCTACATAATATTCTGACCCAAGGTAAGGAATGGTTTTACCATTGTTTATTCCCACATAGTAGAAATGCTCCGGGTCTATATTGTACCCATCAGATGTATCAATTCTGATCGTCTCCCCTGCCTCCAGCAGGGATGGAGCGTCGTTACCGGTTATGTTGTATGAAGATCCATCAAAGTGAGCCGGAAAAACTGGTCCTCTTATCTCTCCTGCCAGTGATGCTCCGGTAAGTGAGCACAGGATAAGTGCTATTGCAAATATTTTTGTTATCATCTGTGCCTCCACTATTCAAAGCTAATTTCAATCCAGTCAATAGGGATCTTTTCTTTCCTGCTTGCAAGATGTTCGGCATTCAATACAATATTCAGAGTATTTTCACCAAGGTAAAGTTCATTGAGGTCCCAGGTTGCATTTGCAATGATCCATCCACCAGTGTCACGCTTATTGTCAAGATTTTTAATAACAATATAATCCACTTTCTCACTTTTTATATGATCAAGATCGTTACCTAAAGGAATCACATGACATCGGAAAGGTTCAAAATAGGACTCATGAGTGAATGAAAAAAAGGCAGATGATATCACTTTCAGATTTCCGGCTGGACAAGTTACATCATACATTTTTTGTGATGGCTGGATCAATACCCTGTTTTTGATATTTTTTTCTTTGATAGGAACTGTCGTATTCCCGATTTTCACATCCTGAAGCCCGGATTGATAGTACGTTATCAGGTCCAGATAGCCTCCTTCCGAATGGCGTGTGTACAGTATACAGGGTGAAAGAGAAAAGACAGTATCCTGCACTACAAAGTTTCCAGATGTAACATATATACTTCGGATCGTAAGGTCATCTGCAGATTCGAGTGCAATTTTATATACGCCTTTTTCTATTTCGGGGAGGCTAATATTGATCGTCTGCGTAGCTCCTTTTGCTGAGCTGTTAGTTGTATCTCCATCATCAGGTACAGATGAGTTAGCAACGATGGTACCATCCTGGCCATACACCATCACTTTCAGTTCATCTTCTCCATTATAGAGGTTAAGATCCTGCTTTTTAAGGATGAGCTCAAAAGGTCCATCATCTACGAACGTATAAAATGCGTGATCTCCCCTGAAGGTGCAATCCACAAGAACACTATCTTTTTCGGAGTTTAGTGTATTTGGGAATATATTTATATCAGGATTCCCTTCTGCGGCGATAACTGAATTTTCAGGTGGGTTACGGAAAAATTCACTCACATCTATTTTAGTGGAGTTGACAGGTTCAGTGGAATATACAGTGTAGTCAGTATCATTGCCAACTTCAAAGAACGAAGAATCAACCTTGAAATGTAACGGGTTGTATACAGTTTTCCAGTCATAGCTCCATACAGTGCTGTTCCTGCAACCAACATTAAAGGAGTAGCCCATGGGGAATTCATCCTTGAACCGGATTTCAACCTTGACTTTGGAATGATCGTTGATCGATGGGTTATTTACCTGAAGGTAGATCAGACTGCTATTAAGCTCCCGGTAGGTCACGTTTGTTCCATTTCCAGAGTATGTTATCCGTTCGGATATCCTTTCCATTGGCCCTGTCAGCTTTACATTGCCCTGAGTATCATTTAGTCCGCCGATGTCAATAAAGTAGGAGTTATCATCCTCTTCATTCGAAAAATCAAAGTTAATTATGTTAAGATATAGCACGTACGCTACCAGCAGTAAAGGTAGTATCATCAGTAATTTAGCGTATTTCATTGAACAGACCCGGTATATCTATAAACTTTAGCTTTGTTTTCTCTTATCAATTGGAATTCCTTGCCGGAATATTTGTCCAGTTCTATATCGTTTATATCCATGGAGTTATATATATAAATTATCTCTTTATACTTTGAAATGAATTTTATTGTCTGCTGCGGGTCAGATGTACTGAAGAACTCGGTCCACTCTTCTTGCCTGTAAATATCCCACTGGAAAAGCCCCGGAGCTATCACAGGGTGTTTTCCCCATCCAAGAACCCAGGGTGCATTATAGGAAGTTGTCAGGATGTAACTTCCCGGGTCTATATTGTCGGCCATCCATTCGATATCGCGAAGATTACCATCAGAAATAAGCCTGCTATCCTCTGTCATTTGTCCGTATACGAGTGCACTGCCAGTAAGCACTATCAACAGAAGGATAATATTTCCATATCTCATGATCTCTTTTCTTTGTTCGAGGAGTATCTTTTCGATATAACCTCCGGCCAATATGATCAGCAGGATGTCAAGGGTTGCAAGGTATCTTCTGAAAAAAACGATTCTGAATATAACCAGTGTACCGGTAATTAATGTGAAGTAAAATACAGGGTCCTTTCTTTTATTCAAAATCATATGCATGAAACCCAGGATGCCGAATGTTACGTAGGTCAGCGATAAATATCCGTATCTTGAAAAAGTTAAAAAAGTTCCTCCCTGGGTGTCCATGTCCTCACTAAAGTTGCTTAAAGCAACGTCTAATAGGCCTTTTAGCATGGAGATACCAAGTTCCATTCTGGGTATCCAAAAAGGTAACATCAGCACAGCAGTTATCATGAAGGTAAGGTATATTTTTGAATCTTTTGTTTCAAGTAACCAGAATAGCAAAACTAAAGACAAAAGGAGAAAATGCGGCCGGTGGTATATGCTCAAAGCTGCATAAATAATGGCTACGGCAATGTATCTTTCTTTTTGCAGCAGAAGTATGGCGATCAATATAAGAAAGAGTCCTAGTATGTTCTTCAGGTAAGAATATTCAAAAAGCACATACTGGGTTGCAGATAGCAGATAAATGACCGCAGAGATGAGCGCACCTCTGTGGCCATAAATATTTCTTGATACTGCGAACACAGGCAAAACCATAAGTCCGCATACAAGAGGTGTGAATATTTTTATGATCTCTGTGGATCTAAAGCCTGCAACTACATATAGCAGATCACCAAGTAAGAATATTCCCTGGGGAAACATTTCTTTGAACCATCCCGGCAATGTGCTTTCCGGGATATCAGGAAGGCTTGCGATATATGTATCCATACCATATTTGTACAGGCCGGGATCATATCCAGGTGGCACATTTGTCCAAAAATATGGATAATAACGAATGAAAAAGGACAATATGAATACAGATGCAAGCACTATCCATACGATCCTTGTGTCAATTCTTCTTTTACCTCTTTCCCCATCTGAATTTCTGATAAAAGGTATGCCAAGCAGCGGAAGGATCAGTATGAACATCTCGATCCTCAGTATATAAAAGTCGGTAAGGATAGTGAACAATAGCAGTAGCAGTGATATTATTGTAAGTTTTATGAATACGTTTTCAAGGATCTTTTGGATATCCATTTTGCTTCACTGTATCCTTATGTAAATGCATTTTTGTAGTGAAAAAAGCAGGCAAGTTTTATAAATTATCGCAACATTTGCACACGTATGTGGTAGGCCTCTGAAGATCCTATTTTTCAGATATTAAATAGGGATGTGTTCAAAAATAAAAATGAAACAGAGTTTAAGGCATGGAACTATCTATTTAATAGCAGCTCAGATCTCTTTTGTCCTTTCCGGATATGCAACACATATTGGATTAGGTAGATTTCTAGGCCCGGCGGATTATGGCGTATATGCAGTTGTCATTTCTCTTATGACAATGGTGAATCTTATCCTTTCAACCGGTATACCCCAGGCCGTCTCCAAATATGTGGCCCATGGGGACGGGAATGAATTACATGTTAAGCGAACCGCACAGAAGATGCAATTAACATTCAGTTTAATTCTGTTCATCATTTATTATTCGTTTGCCGGCCAGCTTGCAACGTTGTTGAACGATCCGGGTATGGCCCCATATCTGCGGCTGTCTTCTTTTATTGTCCCGGCATACGCGTTACATGCTCTTTTTGTCGGCTATTTTAATGGGTTAAAGGAGTATGGCAAGCAATCGTTAATGATCATTCTCTATTCAGTTTTTAAAGTTGTGTTCATACTCGGTTTTGCATTAACCTCGTATGCACTTTACGGTGCAATAACTGGTTTTATAATATCCTCAGTAGCCGTTTTGATCCTGGGGTTCTATTTTGTCCATTCCGCTGATAAAAGATTGCCTGCGTCGGACAATGGGCACAGTATGATATCTGCAAAGACAATACTGGATTTTGCAACTCCCATTGTGTTCTATTCAGTAGCTACGAACCTGATAATGAGCTTTGATCTTTTCTTTGTCAAGGCATATCTGACAGATATGGACGCAGGTATATACTCTGCAGTCTCCACTATTTCAAAAGTGCCTTTCTACGTTATTGCCGGTATATATGGAGCTCTGTTCCCTGCAATTTCGAGTATGTCGGTGCACAATGACAGATCACAGATGACCCTGCAGATCATTAAGTCAGTGAAATATTCCATGCTTATTCTTGTTCCTTCTACTTTATTCGTAGTCCTTTTTTCGAGACAAGTTCTTAGTTTTCTCTTTTCGGACCAATACTCTGCAGGTTCCACTGCACTGGGAGTCCTTACTATAGGTATGGGTTTCTTCGGTTTGTTCTCCTTGTTCACTACTGTGATCAATGGAAGCGGGCAACCACGTGTTTCAATGATCATGAGCTTGCTCGTCCTTGTACTTGATGTACTTCTCAACCGATCTTTCATTCCTCTGTACGGAATTGCCGGTGCGGCTATGGCTACATGTATATCTTGCTTGCTGGGACTTGTTGTATCGTTCTTATACGTTTACAGGAAATACAATCATTAAAAGGAAATATCATGTCCGCATTCGCTATGATCAAACTTGGTATCCGCAAAACGTTAGAGGAGATCTATGTGTACACTTACCTTTTTCTGGCGAATCTATTTCCGGATGTGAGTCTATGTTCCATAGTAAGAACTTTATTTGTCAGGCCGATAGCACGCGTTGGAAGTGGTACCCGCATCCGAAAGAATGTTTATATTAATTCATTCGGGAAGCTTTCTATCGGAAGGAATTGTTTTATAAACCGTGGTGTGCAGTTCGATTGCTCTGGTCGGGTATCAGTAGGAGACAACTGTTCGATCGGTTTTAATGTCCTGGTGACTACAAGTACCCATCTGGAAAAGGACCGTGTAGGTGAAGATGGGCTCACCGTCATTGGAGAGGATGTAATTATCGGTAATGGTGTATGGATAGGAGCTAATTCTACTATATTACCCGGCACAGAAGTTGGAGACAATTGCATTATAGCTGCGGGTGCTGTAGTTAAAGGTAAACTTGATCCATCCGGTGTCTATGCAGGAGTGCCTGCAAGACGTATCAGGGATACCCCGGGAATTGCAGAAAAAAGGATATGACCATCAGTTAACTTATTTTCTCTACTTTCCAGATCATATTGTTTTTAGTGACGGCTATCAGTTTGTATCTGTCGTTTTTCTCTAAATGCTGGAAGAGTTCGGTAGCCTCCTGTGTAACGTAAACAGGAACTCCATCTGATAGCATTTTATCTATGAGTGGTACAAGGTCCTTTTCTATATTTGCAGGCGTGTACCAATATGCCATGTCAGGTTGTGCTCTGAGTTCTTCTTCTGTCCTATACACAGCTACCTGACGTTCCAGCATGAAAACCTTGTCAAAAGCCCGTGTGAAAATGACAGCGTTCTCAGGAGTGGTATTGACCGTTTCCCTGTTCAGGCTTCCCCAGCTATTTAATCTCTCTTTTGCTCTTATAAGATTATTGTCACTCTCAAATATCGTAGTTGTGGAAGTGAGTACTATAAGCAGCAAGCACAAAGCAACAATTCTTGAGTGATCCTGTCTCTTGAAAAAGCTTGTTAAAAAAGCAGCAGCAAATATACTCATTATTGCGTAGTTGATCAGGAAATAGCGTGCCATAGAGGAGTCTATGGATACGTTTTCAAATCCCCAGGTCTCACCTCTGAAGCCATACAGGCCAAAGAATAGCAGGAATAAACCGATGAAGAAAAGTGTAAAGAACTGCTGCATTTTGTCCTTTGAAGAATATATATATATGACTCCAAAGCAGGCAAGAACGAAAAGCAGAGGTGGATAACCTACTATGTAATCCATGAAAGAGTTGGCATATATTCCTATGTTGTTAATGAGATATTCAAACTGATATCCAATCCCTCCTCCTCCTGTATTAATATCCACGGTTTGTGCATTAAGGGAAGAGTTGGATGCTGTCCATAAGATGCGCAGTACTAAAAAGATGCCCATAAATATGAGCATCTCTTTCAGTTGTATCTTTTTGGTAGATCCCCACCTTACAGCAAGAAGGCCAATTAATATTGATCCGAATATTACTATTTCTGAAGTTCTGGTAAAAACAGCATAAAGACAGAACAGGCCGGCACAGCCAATATATGCGTTCTTTCCGGTTTGAATACCTTTGTGGAAACAATAAAGTGCAATGATAGAAAAGGTCACTGCAGGAATATTGCTGTAGTACGTATTGGAAAAGAACACATAGGAGGGATTCAGTCCCCAAAACAATGCTGCTATGATCGCGGTTTTTTCGTCAAATATATTCCTTACAAGCAGGTATAAGAACAATACTCCTATGCACCCCGCCAGAGGTACTATGTAATCTAAAAACCCATACAACCTTGCGGTAGCCAGCAACATCTGGAAACCAACGTATGGCCCTATATAGTTATTCCCACCGATGTCGATTGAGTTCCTTGGCTTGAAGTAACTGACATTATATTTCTCGTTCATCTCAGAATGCCATACTAAAGATGAGTCTTCTGCAATGAGCTTTGAAAAAACGAGGGCAAGATTCTCATCCGGACTATCAGCTACTCTGTAGCTGACCTCGCTGTTAACATAGGTATAATAGTTGAACAGCAGGGCCAGAAGTAGAATTATCGCAAGTGTTGATAAGTTCTCTTTAAGTTTCATGAGTTCTTCAGGCGGATCATTTTCTCTTCTAATATATCGACTATTTCTTTGGAAGGACTCTTTAGAGCATTGATGTCCACATCGAACACATAGTTGTTGTAGTTCTGCAGGAAATCGTCTATGATGCTGGTTTCATATTTAGAAAGGCATACATTAGGATAACCGTTCTGTTCCATGAACCCCCTCATCAACAGACATGGTCTGCTAAGGAAGTACGATTCGAGCTGTGGTGCTCCTCCATCGTTGACTATGTATTTGCTGTTCTTTATCAGATTGATGTTTGTGACATAATCCTGGAGCGGTATCATCTGGAAGTTCTCATATCCTTTAAGTTTTTCAAGCATATCCGTTTTCATAAGCTTGTTCTTTAAGGGCTCATGCATGATCATCAGTACTCTTTCATTCTTAGCGATCTTTTCGACCGTAGACATGATGAGTTCCAATCTTTCTTTTGAATAAAGGTTCTCCACCCTGTGCACATTGACAAGTACATATCCGGGCTCGGGTTTGAAAGTGACCTTGTGAGAATTAGCTATGGCGAAACGTATTGCATCGATCACAGTGTTATATCCCAGATTGACTATTTCTCCTTTTACTCCCTGTTTAATGACGTTGTTATACGATTCTTCAGAAGAGGTGAAAAGGTAATCGGCCATCCAGTCTATCATTCTTCTGGACAGTTCTTCCGGGAATGGATTGAAAATGTTATGTGTCCTTTCTCCTGATTCGATGTGTGCGATCTTAGCTCTGTGTAATTTTGTCAGAACAGCACCAAAAGAAGCAGGTATAGGGTCACCATGAATAAGGCAAATGTCATTCTTTTTCGGCAGTCCATCCTGTGAAAAAGAGCTGAGTGTCACCTTTGATAACCAGACGGCCATGTCCAGGACATTGGCAACATCTTTATTGTTCTTGTTAAGTACAATATCGGGTTGTTTCAGGCCAAAAACACCAATTATATCATAAAGTATTTTTGTGTGTTGAGCTGCGTTGATGAAATTGTACTTTATTCCTCTTCTGTCCATTTCCAGCATAATGGGCGCCATTTTTATAAGCTGCCCTTTTGTGCCTACCATTACGTGAAATCTATTCTCGTCCATGTTTTCACTTTTTCCATTTTTCCATTTTCCCAGGCATTTCCCTCAAAATGCCATGCGAATTCAAAGGATGGTGCACTGCCATCCTGATCAAAACGGTATAAAAAATGAAAGATGAACCGGGTTCAGTGTTTCCTGTTCACAGGTTCCAGCCTCTCCAGGTCAGCTTCCACCATCATCTTGACAAGTTCCTTAAAGTGTACTTTTGGTTCCCAGCCAAGTTCCCTCTTTGCTTTGGATGGGTCTCCCAATAATAATTGTACTTCTGCTGGCCTTACGAACTTGGGGTCGATGACCACATATTCTTTCCAGTCCAGGCCGGCTATAGCAAATGCTTCCTGTACGAATTCCTCCACTGAATGGGTCTCACCAGTGGCTATAACATAGTCTCCGGGTTCATCCCGTTGAAGCATACGCCACATAGCATCGACATAATCTCCTGCATATCCCCAGTCCCTTTTTGCATCAAGGTTTCCCAGACGCAGTTCTGATTCCAGACCATGGTATATGCGTGCAACACTATCAGTGATCTTCCTTGTCACAAATTCAATGCCCCTGCGTGGAGATTCGTGATTGAACAATATGCCATTGCTGATATGCATGTCATAGCTTTCCCTGTAGTTGACGCAGGTCCAGTATGCATATACTTTAGCTACTCCGTACGGGCTTCTGGGATAGAACTTTGTGCTCTCAGTCTGCGGGTTTTCCTGGACCTTGCCAAACATTTCGCTGGATGATGCCTGGTAAACTCTCGCATGCGGTACTACATGTCTCACAGCTTCCAGTACTCTCACTACTCCCAACCCTGTCACATCTCCGGTATGTACAGGCTGGTTCCATGAAGTTCCCACAAAGGACTGAGCCGCGAGATTGTATACTTCATCAGGTTGTGCTATGCGCATTGCTTCGCTCAGGGAGGACTGGTCGGTAAGATCTCCCTGCAGTAATTCTATATTATTTATTATGTGGTCTATCCGGGTGGTATTGGGGGTGCTGAGCCTTCTCACAAGTCCGTACACATTATATCCTTTATTGTACAGTAACTCTGCGAGATAGGATCCATCCTGTCCAGTAATTCCGGTTATTAATGCATTCTTTGCCATGATCATAGCTCCGTATAAGAAAAGCTGTAAAGCGTAAGAACTATCTCTCTATCCCTCAAATTCGACATTTCTAGATTAGAATAAACTTATTTAAACCTTGGTATTATTATAAAACACTAACACTTTCACTATCCTTGCATCAACATAAATAGTAGTGAATTCCTCCTCATCTATGATGTCTGAGAATCCAATGGGAATATTTAGCGTTTCAATGCTCAATGAAACCATAAGGTCTCTGCTGGTCAATGATCCCAGACTGCGGGAGGTATGGGTGCGCGGTGAGATCTCTAACCTTAAAAAACATAGCTCAGGCCATTATTATTTTACTCTGAAGGATCGGGGGAGCCAGATAAGCTGCGTTAGTTTCAGGCAGACAAACCGCAGTCTGAAGTTCGATCCGGAGGATTCCATGTCAGTTATACTGTATGGTTCCGTGGATGTATACACTGTCAGGGG
>NZ_JBFYLB010000079.1:0-8937 GCF_041305605.1 Methanomethylovorans sp. | reverse complement strand
ACGGTTTTCCAGGTCCAGGCTACAGGTACATTTACTATCGGAGATATAATTGCGCTTAATATCCTTGTAAAGCAGGAAAAATAGATTATATTTAATGAATACACGAATAATTGTGATATATCTGCGCGTTTTTTTAAACATCTAAGGATAATAATACTTTGTAGTAAATATATGTTCTCCATCTTCACAAGCTTTATCTCAAGCAAACTTCTTATCATGGTATACGGCCCAATATCCTTTGGGGTTCGTTATGTTCTATGCGGAGTTAATCGCTGGCAAGTTCAATAGGATCAGGTGCTATCTATGAAAGGAAGCTACCTGGCAGGCATTGGCATTCTTTTGTTGATCATACTCTGGGCAGGTTACAGTCAACTGGGACTGCAGCCTTCTGTTAATGATGGGGATTTCGCTAATATACAGCTCCCTTCAGGATTTGATATAGAAGTGTTTGCAGATGGTCTTGGGGATAGCCTTTTTTCTTATCCGGGTCCTGCTCCGGGTCCCCGTATGATGTTGATAAAAGAGGGAATGCTTATGGTCTCTATTCCCAACAAAGGGTTAGTAGCAGTGCTTCCTGATCGGAATGGCGATCATAAGGCTGACAGTGTGGAAGTATTCATTGACGGATTGAACAGTCCTCATGGCCTGGACTATTACGATGGCTGGTTCTATATTGCTGAAGAAGACCGGCTTATCAGGGTGAAAGATGCTGACAACAACTTTGTTGCAGAAAAGGAGACCATTGAAGTACTGATAGATGACCTCCCCACAGGAGGTCACTCTACAAGAACAGTAAAAGTGTACAATGGCAGCCTGTACATGAGCATGGGATCTTCATGCAATGTATGTTATGAGACGGATATCAGAAGAGCAGCCATTACACGCTGTGACCTGGATGGTACCAACTGCACTGTATTTGCTTCAGGGATGCGCAATGCAGTTGGCATGGCTTTCCATCCTCTCACAGGTCAGTTATACGCCACTGAGAATGGGAGGGACTGGCTGGGTGATGACCAGCCTCCTGATGAAATCAATCTGGTGGAAGAAGGTAAGGATTATGGCTGGCCTGTCTGTTATGGCAAGAATATTCATGACACGGATTTTGATAAGAGCACATACATACGTGACCCGTGTGAGAACTGCACTCCCAGTCTGGTGGACCTCCAGGCACATTCGGCTCCATTGGGCCTTAACTTCTACTATGATGATTCTTTCCCTAAAGAGTATCAAGGAAATCTTTTCGTCTGTTTCCATGGTTCATGGAACAGGCAGGAACCCACAGGGTACAAGGTCGTATGGATAAATATGACCGATCTTACTGTTCATGATTTTGCCACAGGATGGCTCCAGAACACTAGCATTCTCGGAAGGCCTGTAGATGTGGTGGTCAGTGATGATGGTTCGCTTTTTGTAAGTGATGACAACGAAGGTCGGATCTATCGGATATACTATGGGGGCTAAACAGATATGGTCAGTGTTGGTGACAGAGCTACGGATCTCACTTTGAAGGACCACAAAGGAAAAAAGGTAACTCTTTCCGACTTTTCAGGAAGCAGATTGCTTCTTTCCTTCCATCCGCTTGCATGGACAAATGTGTGTGCACAGCAGATGAAGGCTCTGGAGGATAATTACTCAAAGTTAGAAAAGCTTAATACTGTTCCTTTTGGCATCAGTGTGGACTCGTCATCCTGCAAGCGGGCATGGAGAAAAGAGCTTGGAATTGAAAAACTTGTTTTCCTTTCGGACTTCTGGCCCCATGGGGAGCTGGCTGCATCATACGGTATTTTCATCGAGAAAGAAGGTGTGTCCCAGCGGGCGAATATACTCATTGATGAGGAGCAACATGTTATATTTGTCAAGGTATATCAAATGTCACAACTACCAGAACTTGAAGAAATATTCAGGATCCTAAGATAATGGATTTTATATATTCAACTCTGCTTTTTGGCTAAGGCAACCAGACAATCCATATATAATTATGAGAATCTGTAATGGAGAATAATGAGACCCACGGAACTTTTACGGCACCTTCGTCCTGGTAACCATATAGCTCTATTCTATGTGACCACTTTTGAATTACTGGATGTAGCTGCAAGCTATCTGAAAGCTGGTGTAGACAAGGATGAATGTTGCATCCTATACATACCCGAAAAACTGGCAGAAGAGGCTATTGATTCTTTGACAGAGGCAGGTCTGGATGTTTCAGGTCTTATGCTGAAAGCCCAGTTGCAGATCATACCATACAACAGGCTTTCCTCAGGTGGATCAAAGAATATTGAAGTGCAAGCAGGTGAACTCAAGGATGCACATGAAAAAGCAATAGGGTCAGGATATGCAGGTCTTAGGATAGCTTTCTGTCCGGCATCGACGATGAAGGGGGAATGGTCAGTCTTTCTCTCTCATGAAATGCATCTCAGCCATATGCTGAGAGATACCGGGGCTATCCTGCTGCGTGCTTTTTCACATGGATCACTTTCCGGTTCTCAAATGCTGGATGTGCTGGAACTCTATGATAGGGTCATGATCAAAAGAAATGACAAGTGGTCTTTTTTGATCACCGCGCCAGTTGATGCTTCATGCTGTGAAAAGCTCGAACTTTACGGCAGGATGCTGGACCGGATCTGGACAGGTGTGTGGGTCATTGATAGAGATGATCGCGTAATATTCTTCAATCCGGGTATGGAGGCTATTTCAGGGATTTCCAGAGGACAGGCGCTTGCTAATGATCTACTTGATTTCGTGAAGGAAATGGTTCCCGATGCAGGTGAGATATTCCTTGATATTTTCAACAAAGCAAAAAGTACAAAAAAACCCACACCCTATGATTTTTTGCCTTTTGTGAATCCTGAGGAAGGACTTTTGTATCAAAGTGGCGTATTATATCCTTTTTTTGATATTTCCGGTGAATATGATGGTATGGTGGGGACAGTCGAAGATATCACCGAGAGGAAAAAGGCAGAAGAAGCGCTGCTTGCAGCTGAGGAGAAGTATCGCCTGATATTTGAGAACTCTCCTCTTGGCATATTCCATTTCGATGATAAGGGAACTATTACCCACTGTAATGACAGGTTCCTCAGGATCGTGGGTACTACAAGGGACAAGCTCATTGGTTTTAACATGGTTACATCCCTTGAAGATGATAAGATGGCAGAAGCTGTCCGGACAGTGCTTTCCAGGAAGTTAGGGCACTATGAAGGGGAGTACAGGTCAGTTATCAGCGGCAAGGTAACCCCGATCAAGGCTGATTACAGTCCTAATATCTCTCCTGATGGTAGTCTTCTTGGTGGCATAGGAATCTTTGAGGATATCACTGAGAGGAAAAAGGCTGAAGATGGCTTAAAGCTTGATGAGTTCAGACTGCAGGCCCTGCTGGAACTGGATCAAATGGCCGATGCCTCCCTTAAGGAAATAGCAGATTTCACTCAGGAAGAGGCAGTGAGGCTCACCCAGAGCAAACTGGGTTACCTGGCATTCCTTAACGAGGAGCAGACAGTGTTTTCTATGTATTCCTGGTCAAAAAGCTCCTGGTCAAAAACTGCTATGGAAGAATGCAAGCTTGCAGATCTGAAGATCGATTATCCTGTGATATCTATTGGACTGTGGGGAGAGGCCATCAGACAGCGCAAGCCTGTCATCACTAATGACTATGCCGCTCCCAATACATGGAAGAAAGGCTACCCAAAAGAACATGTGAAAATAATTAGGCACATGAATATTCCTGTCTTTGAAGGGGACAGGATAGTTGCAGTGGCTGGTGTGGGCAACAAGGAAGAGAATTATGATGAATCTGATGTAAGGCAACTTACTCTGCTTATGGAAGGCATGTGGAGGCAGGTCCAGCGCAAGAGGGCAGAGGATAGTCTCAAGAAATACGCTGAGGATCTGGCCATGGCAAATGAAGAGCTTTCAAAGGCGAATGAAGAACTAAAATCTCTGGACCGCATGAAGGATGATTTCCTGTCCAATGTGAGTCATGAGTTTAAGACACCTCTTACTTCTATTAAGGGATACAGTCAGCTTATCCTTGATGGGACTCTTGGTGATATCAATGACCAGCAAAAAAAAGCAATGGACACTGTTATCCGTAATTCTGACAGGCTCAGGCGTCTTGTGGACTCATTGCTGTACCTTAGCAGAGCACAGGTGGGAAGAATGAGTTACTATTTTGAGAAGCTGCAGCTTGAGGAGCTTATCAATAATTGTATCCATGACCAGCTTCTCCAGGCAAAGAATAAAGGTGTTATCCTTCGAACAGAGATCGAAGATATTCCACCTGTAAGGGCAGATAAGGACAAACTGATCGACGTGCTGACCAATCTTATTGATAACGCTCTTAAGTTCACTTCCGAAGGCGGTCAGATCATTATCGCTGCGAGAAAAGTTCCCCGGGGAGTCCATATAGAGGTTAAGGATACGGGTATAGGTATACCTGCGGATAATATCCCTCATTTGTTCCAGAGATTCTATCAGGTTGATTCTTC
Organism: Methanomethylovorans sp.; assembly: GCF_041305605.1. GTDB lineage: Archaea > Halobacteriota > Methanosarcinia > Methanosarcinales > Methanosarcinaceae > Methanomethylovorans. Next base: position 4,456 of record NZ_JBFYLB010000079.1, on the reverse strand, counting down.
GGCCAGCAGAAGGTATGGTGGCACAGGGCTTGGGCTGTATATAGCCAGGACCATAGTGGAAGCACATGAGGGAAAGATCTGGATAGAAAGTGAGGAAGGCAAGGGAACTACGGTCCATGTGGAACTACCTCAGTGGCGGGAGTGAATTGCCGTAAGGCCTTTAAAGCGTTGTGTTCAGTAGTATTCGGTCTATTTTAAGTACTCATGTCGTACCATGCTTGTCGTTCATCCTAACAGGTGTCAAAGGTGTTCTAAATGAAAGTAATAATAATTGGCGGATTCCTCGGAAGTGGAAAAACAACAACACTGCTCAGTCTCGGAAGGCATATGGTGGAAAAAGGCCACAGAGTTGCTATAATAGTGAACGAGATCGGTGAAGTGGGAGTCGATGGAGAGACTTTGTCAGGCTCTGGTCTTATTGCAAAGGAACTGACAAGTGGTTGTATCTGCTGCACATTGAGGATCAGCATGGAGTACACATTGCAGACATTGGAAGAGGAGTATGATCCGGACGTGCTGATCATCGAACCCACAGGTATTGCTCTTCCCTTGCAGATCAAGGAACATGTGACTCTGATGGGATTATCTGATCTGTCATTTGCTCCTGTGGTCACTATTGTGGATGCCAGCAGGTTCGATGTGGAACTTTCGCAGGTGCCCAAGTTCATTATGACACAGATAGAAGAAGCTGAGATCCTATGTGTGAACAAGATCGATCTTGTAGACAGGGAAACCCTGGTTAATGTAACAGGGAGGCTGATGGATCTTAATCCGGATGCGCTGATTGTGGAGTTCTCTGCAAAGAGTGCTGATGCCCTGTTCATGAGGTTCATAGACCTGCTGGCAGGGGAAGGTACTGCCCGCCAGGTCGGTGAAAACAGGAACTCCATTGAGCTTTCCCAAGTATCCAGTTATTCGGGAAAGTATTCAATTGATACTCATGGGCTAGATTGTGATAGCGTATCAACTATGTTGCTGAGGTTGTTGGAAGAAATAAAGGAAAAGATAGAGCATATTAATCCTTTATTCATAGGCCATGTAAAGATTTCTTTGAGTATGGAAAAAGATCTTGTTAAGGGCAATTTGACTTCTTCCCAGGAACGGCCTTCGGTGGAGATGCTTGCAAGTCCGGGTCAGGACCATGGGCATCTAAAGTTCCTTTCAGCGGTGACCCAGGTAAGTAAATCAGATCTCATGCACATTATTGATTTTGCCATTAGCAGTAATCTGGTGAGGGCAGGTATTATTTATGAACCTGCGAATCCCAGGGGTCTGATAAGTATAACCGGAACCAAGAATTAAATTATCTTATATACTTTTTTATTTAATTTTGATGCATTGATCCTTTTAAATAAACAAAATCGGAAAGCATTATAAGCCTACAGGTTCTATTCTATATAATAAGTAAAAGTTGATTTTTTGCTCAAAAGGGATGGTATCTTGGGTGTAAAAATAGGTGACATAGTTGCAGTAGAGTATGTTGGTACTCTTGATAACGGAGGAGTTTTCGATAGCTCTGAAAGCCAGGGTGGTCCTCTTGAATTTAAGGTTGGGGGTGGCCAGGTATTGCAGGGTTTCGAGGATGCTGTATTGGGCATGGAGATAGGGGATAAGAAGACCATAAAGTTGGAACCTTCTCAGGGATATGGTGAATATAGCAACAATCTGGTAGAAACCATCCCCAAGGTTTCTATTCCCAATAATGAGAGGTTAACAGAGGATACTATGCTGCTGGTAAGCCTGCCCGATGGTTCCAAGATGCCAGCCTCTATAACAGCGATCACTGAGGAGACTGTGACCTTGGACATGAACCATCCACTGGCAGGTGAAGTGCTGCATTTTGAGATAAAGGTTGTGGGGATTAACTAACCCTTATTTTTCCATAGGTTCTATGCAAGAACATTGGTTTTTGTGTATGTGCCAACGCGTTATATTTATCACACATGAAGGATTATGCCGTTCACTGAGTGTGATCTAGAAATCATATTATTCGCCTTTAATTAGTTCCAGATGTTTATTTTGTCAACTGGTGGTATTTAAGAATGGGTTTTGTTGAAAAGCTTGGATCAAAACTGCTCAATAAGCATGAGCTACCTCTCTTATTATCGTTCTTTTTTCTTCTTGTCGCATTAAAAGCAATTTTAGCATTTCCATTTACTACTCCATGGATACTTGCAGATGAACTTGTATACTCAAAGCTTTCTCAAAGTATATTGGACCTTATCTTCCTAAGCGATATCAAAGATGCTCAAACGTATCCACCCGGCTATTCAGTTTTCTTATCTGTTGCTGATATCTTGTCTTCGGACAAACATGCCTTATATCGTAACATGCTGCTTGTGAACAGCTTCCTCTCCTCTTCAATAATTTTCCCGGTATATTTTATATTGAAAAAGTATACTTCAAAGTTCCAGGCTCTTGGTGGGTCTCTACTAATATCTACGCTTCCAAGTGTTGTAACATACACATTCGTAGTGATGAGCGAGAACCTTTTTGTACCCCTTACGCTCTATTCTGTTTGGTTTCTCCACGAATCTTTTGAACACAATGAGATACAATGGCATGTTCTGGCAGGTATATCTGTCTTTTACCTTTATTTCACCAGAGAAACAGGGATTGTATTCATTGTTTCAATATTCATTTCACTCTTTTATTTTTTTTGGAGAACAGGGTACGATAATATATCAAAGACCTTCAGAAATAAGATCATCTTAGTTTTTTCCTTTGCGTTGCCAACTTTTGGCTGGTTATTATATAAAAAAGCAGAAGTCTCTCAAGGCTCACTATATGATACGTCTACATATTCTTCTTGTCTGTTGGATAGCTTCTCTAAGATTGAAACATTCGAGTTATTTGTTCGTTTAGTGCTCAATGAGATAGGATACATAATATTGTCTACATATATTGTCATTTTCGTCATATGTGTTCTATTCATTTCAGGATCCATATTCAAGTTAAAGCTTGCTGGATCTGGATCTCTTGCAATTTCTGGTCAAAAAAATACAATTGCGTTGAATTCAACCATTGTATATTTCATGAGTTTTAGTGCAGGACTGCTGCTAATTACAGTTGCACATATGAAAAGATATATAGGCAATCCTGATAACTTCATTTTTGGGAGGTATATCGACCCGATCATACCTGTAGTCTTTTTATTTGGGCTTATAGGAATAGCAGTTTTACATGCGAGATATGATGATATTGGGATTAAGTGGAAGTACAAACAAATAATGTTTTTAAGTATTATAGTTCTTCCATTCCTTTACTACTTACCGCATACATATTACGGTTTCCCGAATATGTTCGGTATTTATTACGTTGTATATCTGCAGAAATACATGAGTTACCTTGTATTACTTTTTCTTGTCACTTTGTTTTTTGTGATTATACAGCTCTATCTTCTGAAAGATATGCATAATACTAAATCAATGAGTTTGTTTTTTGTATATCTTATACTTTTATCGATATTTATCTGCATACCTACATATGAAAAGCAGCTTGAACATATGAGGAACACGGAAAATGTGAACCAAATTGGAAGGTACTTAGCGAATAACAGTTCAGGTGACACTCTTATTTTGATAGACCATGAGAACATGGTTGAACATTTGGGTTATCATATGTGGTTCCTTACTCAATATTGGATAAATGGTGAAATGGTTCAACTTTTTACAGATGATGATCCTTCCGGTCTGGCCACTAAAGAACATATTAATGATGTAGATTACATTATCTCAAAGAAGTTATTGCCTTATCATTGCGTGGAGACAGCAAATACTGGATACAAACTGTATGATCTAACAGCATCTTCACAAATACCTTCAAACGTGGCACTGCCATATACTATCGATATCGGAGAAAACGATTCTCATATAACTGAAGGTTTTTATGATTCGGAACTAGGTGAGAACAGATGGACAACTAATTCTTCAAAGATCAAAATAGAATATAGTAAACTGCAGGGGCCATTTAGGCTACACGTAATGATGGAAGTGCCAAGGCCTCAGGAAGATCCGGCAAATGTTACTTTTTACATTAATGGAAATCTGATTGGTTCTGCAGAGGGAATAATAGGAAATAAAGATTATTCAGTTGCAGTGCCTCATGAATACTTGGAAGATAGGTATCAGATCCTGGAGATCAGAACAAACACTTGGAAACCAATTGAAGGTGGATATGCCGAAGATTCCCGAAATCTTGGCGTTCAGATCGATTGGATAAAGGTCGATTCTCTATCCAATGGAACTAGAGATGAATTAGTAGCTAGTTAAACCTTGGATCTAGTTATATGATGTATATATTTCAACATCTCTTGCGAAAACGATAGTTTTCTGTCGGATCTATTGCGTTATATTTATCTTACATGAGTGATTATGGCGTTTGATTGAGGCGATGTACATGGAATGCATTTTCTGCAAGATAATCTCGGGAGCTATCCCTTCTTACAAGGTTTATG
>NZ_JBFYLB010000078.1:0-9741 GCF_041305605.1 Methanomethylovorans sp. | reverse complement strand
ACTGTTACTATTTTATACTATTCCTGCATAATACCATTCATGGAACGCCCCTTTAAGATGGCAATGGCACTTTTGATGCTGGCTGTGCTTGCAGCTGTGCTTATACATGCTCTGTTGCCATACATCAATGCATTCCTGGGAGCATTCATCCTCTATGTGATCCTGCGTCCCTTATATCATTTTATGGTAAAGAGGGTCCATTTATCAAAAGGCATTTCTGCCCTAATGACCATTTTTCTATCCTTCATACTCATACTGGTGCCTTTATATTTCCTGCTCTCGACCATAGCCACGGAAATACAGAATGCCTTACAATATATCAATTCCATTCCAATCTATGCTGAGGTTGTGCGCAGTTTCCTGGAGAACCTGCATCTGGAACAATTGCCTATAGACCTTGACATTAAGACAAAGATCGTAGAAATAGCTTCTTCCATTGCCAATTATAGCAGTGTGGTATTGCTTAGTGCAGTACAAAGTCTGGGACAGCGTGCAGTAGAATTCACTATAATGTATTTCCTGCTATATTACCTGTTGACAGAAGAAGATTCGAGTTTTGCCAGGAACCTCTATTCAGCCATTCCTTTCAACAGGGAAAACTCTGACAAACTGCTGGAAGAGTTCAGGGTGATCGTTAAAACCACTCTTGTTTCTTCCCTTATCATAGCTATCATCCAGGGGGGGTTGCTTACTGTAGCCTTTCTCCTGCTGGGCATACAGGGTGCAATTCTCTGGGGCGCGCTTGCAGCGCTCATGTCTTTCATTCCCCTGGTAGGCGCCACGGTCGTATGGCTTCCCGCAGTCATCATCCAGCTCATCCAGCAAGATTACTTTGCTGCAGTGGGAATTCTTTTTGCAGGGATTGTTGTAAGTACCATGGACAACTTTGTGAGGCCTTTCATTCAAAAACAACTTGGATCTATTCATCCCATGATCTCTCTTCTAGGTATCATCATAGGTATCAATCTGTTCGGCCTCATAGGTTTAGTAGTGGGACCGCTTTTACTATCTTATTTCCTGTTGGTTGCGAGAATGTTCAACGAAGAATATATTGCAAACAAGCATTTCTGAGCAATGTCTTAAAATTTTAGTTTGCATTTGGCATAGGCACATTCTTAACCGATGCCAGTGCAGCCCCCAGCAGAATGAAAAAGCATCCTGCCATCGTATTAAAGAAGACAGGAGTGTGTAAAAGTAAATGGTCGAAGAAAATTACACTTACAGGCTCCATAAGGGCAATTATGCTGCTGGTCTGGGCTGGCAATTTGGACATCCCACTGATATATAGTATTGAAGCAACTGCTGTGTTCACAAATGCGAAAAGGACTATCATCACCATGTTCTCTGCAAGTGAGGGCAGAGTAACGTCCAAGGCAGCGGGAGCAAGCACCAATATGCCAATGAAAGTTGACCAGAACAACTGTGCAGGACCGGTATAATCATCCTTAAGGTACCTGACAGTAAGGATAACTCCTGCAAATGACATGCCGGAAACAATGCCTGCAATGATCCCGATGAGATCTTTTCCCCAAAAATCTACCTGGGACACTATACCGGCAGGATCTACTATGAATATAATGCCTGCAAGTGAGAACAGCAATGCTATCACTCCCAGGGTCCTTACCTTTTCTTTAAGGAACACCGGCGAAAGCAATGTCACATACATAGGAGCTGTGTAAAGGAGCAGTATCGCAACTGACAGCGTAGTGTACCGGATACATATAAAATAAGCAAAGATCGTGACTGTATTGAATAACCCCAGCAGCAACAGGTAATTTTTTCTCTTTGCAGGCCGAAGCAAGGCTGTTCTGCCAGTCATCAAAAAGTAGATGGCAAGAAAGACGATCCCTGCAAAATGCTTGTAGAAAATAATACTGCCTGTGGACATTCCATGAATGTTTGCAAGGAATATCCCGACAAGGCCAAAAAGTATGCTGCCACTGATCAGTTCAAGATATGCTTTTTGGGACATATTTATTTAGACTTCGCATTGAGCTGGCAGTTAGATCAGTTATCCCTTAACCTTATTTTCCCTTACATTACTGTTCATTGCTAATTCCACGAAGGGCCTGTTCCTTTTTCTCATATCTGCAAATCTTTTAAGCAGCAGATCAGCCTGATTTTGGGGAACTGTAACAAAAGAGAACTTGGAGAACACTTCAATGGTCTCAAGTTCCAGATCATTTATGCCCGATTCCCTGCTGAGGAAATCTGGCATTTTTTCAGGGGTCATGCCTTCATAATCCCCTATGGCTACAAAAAGCCGTACCTTGCCCTTATCTGTTTTTGAACTACCGGCATCCAGTTCAGGATAATGATCCTCCTCCAGAGTATCCTGGAAGTAATATTTAAGAAGAGATGCAACTACAACATCAGGATCTTGTCTATCCAGTAGTTCATTTGCCATCTTCAGGAAATCCTGATACTCTCCGGATTTAATCAGCTGTCCGAGATCTCTTTTAAAGTTTTTCGTACGGGTACTTACAACCTCTTTTGCAGATGGTATCTTTTCCGGCCGGACCTCAGCATTTGCTGCTCTTACGAACGATTCGAACCTCCGTGAATCAGCGGGAGTAATGAAAGTGATTGCTGTACCCTGTTTTCCTGCTCTGCCTGTGCGGCCTATCCTGTGAATATACGATTCTGCATCCTGAGGTAAGGAATAATTGATCACATGGGTGAGTTCCACCACATCGATCCCCCTTGCAGCCACATCTGTCGCTACGAGAATATTGAGTCCCTTGCTCCTGAACTTTTTAAGGATGCCTTCCCTCTGGTCCTGAGTCAGGTCTCCATTAAGGGCATCAGCACCATATCCTCTTTCTCCAAGTCTTTGTGCGATCTCAGTAGTATCACTTTTAGTATTACAGAAGACGAGTCCGTAAAAGCCATCGTTGATATCGATAAGCCTGCACAGCGCCTCAAATTTTTGCTCTTCGGTAAGTTCGAAATAGACCTGGTCAGTGAACTCTGCAATAAGATCTTCCTGGGACACTGAAACATAGTCATGGTTTCGCATGTGCTTTTTAGCAAGCTTGAGAATAGGTGTGGGCATAGTTGCTGAAAACAGCAGCATTTGCTTGTTCTCATTTGTGCTCCTGAAGATCTTCTTCACGTCTTCTATAAAACCCATGTTAAGCATCTCATCGGCTTCGTCAAGCACAAGATAGGAGATAGAATCCAGTTTTATATTTCCTTTTTCCAGATGATCGATGATCCTTCCGGGAGTACCTACAACCAGGTCAGTGCCCGAAGTTAGTGTCTTAAGCTGCTGTTTGATCGACTGGCCACCGTACAAAGGCGCTATCATTATATTTTTATCACCTTTGAGAGATTCAAGTTCTTCAGATACCTGAAGTGCCAGTTCTCTTGTGGGGGTCAGGACTAAAGCCTGTATGGAACCTGTATTCCTGGTCAGTTTTTCAATAATAGGAATACCGAATGCAGCAGTCTTTCCTGTACCGGTTTGCGCCTGGCCTATGATATCGCGGTCTCCTTTCATAAGGAGGGGGATCACATGTACCTGGATAGGAGTGGGTTTGAAGAAACCTTTCTTTTCCAGAACATCCAGCATGTTCTGGGATAGATTGAACGCTTTGAAACTCTCGAATTTTGTCATAAACTCACTTTGATCCTGCAATATTTTTAGAATGCAAACCCACTGCTATAAAATTAGGGGATCAGCAAAACTCTGTCATTGCTTCAGGTACTTAGAATAACAGAACTCATGTATATAAAGTAGCCTCGAAAAAGTGCATGAGCAAAAAACAAAATGAGGAGGTTTTACCTCCCAATTCAAAATTATGTTATTGAATCGACTTATTTCTTTTTCTGACCTTTTGCAGGTGCTTTTGCTGGTTCTGGGGTTTTTGCTCCCTTCTCCGGAGCTTTTGCTCCCTTCTTCTGCTCTTCCTTCTTTGCCATTCATCTCACCTCCAGCTGGAGAAATACCATTTTGCCCATCACATGATATTTTGAGGCAATTCAACAGGCTGTACAAGGTTCTTTGCAGTTTTCATACCGCATTGACCATTTAAAGCCATTAGCAGACTTTATCGATTGATATAACTTAGATTTGATTCCAGTTACACAATCTATTATCTTCTGTATTTTCAATATATATAAAACTACTGTATTTTCCCTTTTTTCATTATCTAAGTTCCCGTTGACTTCAAAATGCACTTAAAAATCAGAGTTCAAAGTATCATCTGCGGTAAATAATCTGAACTCTTTTCAAGTAACCCGAAATACCCACTGGTCTAAAAACCGATATGAGCTACCACATCTCTCAGTAACAATAGGAAAGGTAAGTTCCGTCATTTTACAAGAGGCACTGTCAAGCTGCCCTGTGGAAGGATCACTGCGTAAGGTTCCTTTCCTGCAGCACGGGTGGCAGCTATCGCCTTGTCAAAAGTTTCCTGCAGGTCCGTGTGAGGCTGAAGCCTGGCCATCTTTAAAGTATCAGTATCAAGATCTGAGACAGCCCACATCTGTGCATGCATTCCTATCTGTACCATCTTGGCAGCTTTATGATAACCAAGCTTATAGCCTTCAGCTATTTTCTTCATTACATCTTCAGATGTCTGGGCACAGCAAAGCAGTTTAAGGAAAGTGTCGTCCCCAATTCCATCCCTGCATTTGGAAACAAGTATGATCGTACCACCATTTTCCAGTGCCAGTTTTCCGTTTTCCAGGGCTTTCTGGGACTGGTACAGGTCGATATCCATGGGATATGGAGCCACAGTGAGGACTATGTTCCCCCTCCGACTGCAGGGCGTACAGAAAACCTCATTTGCTTTTTCCACTGCCAGTTCAAATGACAGTTTGAGATCCCCTGCCACCATAGCATATAATCCATGATCCGCTGTCAGGACAGTCTGTATGGAGAATACATGCAGGTCCTTCAATACCTTCATGGCATCTTCCATATCCTCAGCCACCGGATTCCCTTCCAGGGCAAGTGGTGCAGCCTTGTCGGAAAGAGCATGCATGTGGTTCATTTCTATAGTCCTGTAAGCAGCAACTCCCGGAAGGAATGACTTCCTTCCACCTGTGTAGCCTGCAAAGTAGTGCGGTTCCACACTGCCTATTACCAGGATGTTCTTAGTTTCAGTGACAAGCCTGTTCAGGTACATCTCGGTTCCGTTGCTTGATTTTCCCAGATATACCATATCTTCATCTTTGCGTGCATCATGCACATGTATCTTGCTTTGGAACTCATCAAGGAACTCACCAAAAATATACCTCAACTCATCTTCAGTAGGTCCTCTGTGTGCTCCGGTGGCGATCAGGAACTTTACTTCAGGATGGTCCTTCAGAAGAGAGTATAGTTCTTTTAGCACCTTTGATGTGGGAGTAGGCCTGGTGGCATCGTTCACCAGGACCAGTAACTTATTGCTCTTCCGTACAAAACTGACAAAGGATTCCATTCCTGCAGGTTCTTTCAGAGCCTGTGCTATGACCTCCGATTCCTTGCCGACCTTTACATTGGCCGGAGCAATGATCTCATGAGGAATAGTAACATCCAGGTCGATATATTCCTGGCCATAAGGTATCTTTATTATAATGAGGATCTCTCCTTAGTTGAAATCTGTAATTTTGATATATTATACTTGATAAACAAGTGGCATATCTTAAAAGACTTTATTTTGATGTGCATCATATGACAGGTTTTTCTGCCGCATAAGCAATAGGATTTATTTAACTATTGCAGTCTCTTTATGCGTTCAAGTTATATAGTTTAGGCCAGTGTATATAGTAGCAGAGTAAAGTTGTATAATTATCATTGAAGATTGTCTTTTTCTGAATGTAATGTATGGTTTTGTTCTGAAAGCGTTTAAGCTCAGAAGTGATTATAGGTTGATGTTTTTAGCGTCTCTGTGACAATCCTGTAATTCTTCTTACTCTATTTAGATGATAGAGCACAGCAGTTATTCAACGTAAAATTTAAAAGGTGGAATTAGTTTGGCAAATTATAGAAGCAATAATCGGAAGAAAAATTCACAAAGTGGAAGTAGCAGCCCGGAACAGATCACAAAAGTGCGCACCCCTCGCCAAAGAGATAATGAAGTGTTTGCTACGGTTTCCAGCCTGCTTGGGGCTAATAGGGTAAGACTGCAGTGTATGGATGGTATTGTGCGCATGGGCAGGATCCCGGGATCCAAGAAAAAAAGTATGTGGGTAAGAGAAGGAGATCTGGTGATCGCTACACCATGGGAAATACAGGATTCAAAAGCCGATGTTATCTGGAGATATACCCGGCCACAGGTAGACTGGCTTTCACGGAAAGGCTTCCTAAAATGATCTGAAGCAGCCTTATATATGCTTTTTTAACTTTTATGGATAAAAGAAAAAGAGATAAGGAAAATCAAAATAATTGATCTTCCTTAGAATCTGATTTTATTATTACTCTACAACTTCAGCAAATGCGAACTTGCGCATGACCTTTGTTACCTTTATGGTTACTTCATCGCCCACAGATGTGCCCGGAACGAAGATAACGAAACCGCTTACTCTGGCAATCCCGTCGCCTTCTTTTGCAATATCTTCAATGGTTACTTCGTATTCCTTTCCAGCATCAACTGGAGCAGTTGATTCATTATTGTTGAACAACTATTTCACTTCCTTTACAAATAAGCTTAAAAGGTGCACTTGCTGGAAGCATACGGAAAATAGCAGTTACAAAGTAATACCATTAAAAGCCTTATGTTCTCAAAACAGTTACACTCTCAAAGCAAAGATAACCATGCAATATAGATATATAAATTTTTGCAGGAAAAACGATGAAACCAAATATTTAGACCATCTGCTCTATCTTTCCGGTATAATATTTTGCTGCATATATCTATATGCCTCACAAATTATTATCAGTTACAGTTAACAAAGAAGATTTTTATCTCAAAAGACTGCAGGAAAAATATGGTCTGGAAGTAATTGTGCCGGAACCCGGCGGGAGGCATGCAGTGTATGATATAATCTTCAATGAGCTTTGTCTGGGACCATTGACCCTGTATCAAAGATGAAATACCAGGAAATCATAAATGCCCTCGTACAAAATGGAGCTCAGGGTATAAGTGTTGGGTTGTACTGAAATACCCATGCTTATCAAGGATGATGTGGAGGTCTCTGTGTTCGATACCACTGCCATCCACGCAACTGCGGCCATAAAAAAGCATTAGGTAGCTGTAGTGACCATTTTGGCTTTGTACAGAACCCAATTTTCATTTTTAACTGCATTTCTTTTTTTTCAATACATTAATACGGCTCGATGGCAAGTTTTGCAGCCTCATGGTCTTCACCTTGGGCTTTCCCATCAACAATAGTTCTGACCCTATTGGACCTGAAGCAGTTGGGGCATCTTCGGACAAGCTGATGGCTTTGAATAGCTGCAAAGAACTCTTTTTTACAGTTATAACAAGTTACGATTATGTTCATATTCAACCCCTAATAGAAATAGGGTGTGTAAGAATATAAGGTTATTATTGTTATTAAATTGAATAATATAGACAAAGACATAAATGTCCATTTAACGATGTCTGTACTTTATATTACATAACATTATTACGGGACATCTATTACCTCAAGAACCTATGAGCCACCATTTCACTGGATCATACACCCATGTGACACAAGTGCATTTATAGCATTTTTAAGGTTTACTTCCTTCACAAGTATGTGATCAGTGTCGTATGTGGAAATAGCAAAGATGCTGACCCCGGCATCAGCAAGAGCTGAACTGAGCCGGGCAAGTATGCCGGTAAGAGAGAAATCAAGAGGTCCTTCAACCTTCAGGCATTTCCACCCATTTTCACAAACCATTTGTGATTCGATATCTTCAGGCACTGAATTCTGAGAGCAGACGATCGATAGCTCTTCTTCGGCCCTGGTAATTGAAAAGAATGTGCCTGCTGTAGCCCATTTGGGAATCACCTGAAATGGTTCCAGCCTAAAGATGCAAAAAAGGCCATCCAGTACTTTAAGTTTAAGGTTATATTGTTCCATGGTTCTATTTTGTGACCTCAGTCCTGTAAAGAATCCATGAGTGCATAAAAGTATTTTGCATCATGCGTCAGATATAGTTTATACCAAGCCTCAAGTGTTTGAGGAGAAAACACATCTAAATCCTGCAAAACCTCACGGGTAAATTCAAGTGGAGCAACTCCTGAAGCAGTGATAAGTTCGCCATCAGTAAAGGCAGGTTCCTGAAGATAGAATGCTTCACCGGTATAACCGGGAGAAACTGCTTTCATATAACCAGGATCATTGCCGGTATGTTTCCGATCATTTAACAAACCAGCCCGGGCCAGGCCTACCGTTGCACCGCAGATAGCAGCAACAAGAACTTTAGCCTTCAGGAACTCTTTCACTTTTTCCATAATAGGATCATGGATCGGCTCAAGCCATGTATTGCCACCGGGTAAGATCAAAAGACCAGCATTATTGGAAGTGCAGGATTCAAGTGCAATATCCGGTATGATATGCACACCACCCATGGTAACTATCGGCTCCGTTGTCAAACCGACCGTTCTTACCGTATATCTTGTTGTCCCTTTCTTAAAATACCTCCCTGAATGTAATTCAGCGGTCACGTAGCCGATCTCCCAGTCCGCCATGCTGTCAAAAACATAAAGATAAGCGATCTTATTCATTTTTGGTCCCTCTATTAAATAATCCTTCATTCGTGTTTTACCCTGTACATCAGCCAGAGGTGATCGTTTTCCAGGACCTCCTGTTTTACCATTTCAAGCTTCAGCCCTCCACTTGGAGAATGCAGTTTGCTGAAAAGATTAACAGAAATGTTTCCTACAATCACAGGAGACACCAGCAGACTGATCTCATCCACAAGTCCCTGTTCAAGAAGCTGGCAAGTAAGAGTCACACCTGCATCTGTTGTTATTGTTTTTACTCCGTACCTCTGAGACACCAATTCAAGGCCTTTGCGCAGGTCCACATTATCATGTCCAACTACAAAATGATCATAATTTCTTTCTTCGAGGTATTTGATGTACGATGATGGTGTGCTCTCTGCAAGCAGTACAACAATATCCCTGCAATGTTCGTATCTTCTCAATACATGCAGCCTTCCTTTAAGAATGCCCTTTGAGTCCGGTATTACCCACTGTACACAGTACTGAGATTTATCAAGAGGCTTTATATAATCCGAAGCTTCCTCCTGCGGTGGTTCCGGGTAGAACATTTCTATACCTGTTCTGGCAGTGTTGGAGCCTACTAGTACCATTTCTGCATTGAAACCGGAAGCTATATGATAGAATAATCCCAGGTTCGGCTCGAAATGCAGAATAGAACCGTCAAGGCTGATGGCGTTGTGCATTATGACTTTTATTCCTTCCAACTATATCCCTCACAAGTTTGGGTATCCATTAACAATATGTAAATATCTCTTCAATTTACATGTAGATGTCTGCTAAATATGCTTATCTGTTCATCTGTCAACCTTTTTATAGTGAAAGTCCCTTCACTTGAAGAAAGCAAAGTACTTTTAGCCAAGGATCCGGGAAAAAGATGAAGGCATCAACAACTGAAAATAAATGCAGACCACCAGAGATACTGGCTCCTGCAGGGGATATGGAGGCATTGAAGGCAGCTGTCAAAGGAGGAGCTGATGCCGTTTATCTGGGCGTAGGCGAGTTCAATGCACGCCAGGGTGCTACTAATTTTACCCTTGAGAACCTGGAAGAAAGTATAGACCTTGCTCATTCTTACAGTGTCAAGGTGTTCCTT
>NZ_JBFYLB010000077.1:0-6235 GCF_041305605.1 Methanomethylovorans sp. | reverse complement strand
ATGCAAATAAAGGAGCTCCCACTAAGGATGTGATTATACCCAGAGGAATTTCAGTCGCAGTGACCGTTCTTGCAAGATCATCTACAAGCAGCATGAAAGATGCACCTATGGCCATACTCATCGGCAATAAGCGGTCATAGTTAGGGCCTACTACCATTCTGGAAATATGTGGCACTACAAGCCCGACCCATCCAATGACCCCACTGATGCTGACTGCTGCTGAGGTTATAAGTGTTGCACAGATAATGATCACCAAACGCATATTTTTGACATTGATTCCCAGAGATCTGGCTTCCTCGTCACCCAATGACAGAATATTGATACGCCATCTGAGAAGGTATAGCACCAATGTGCCAACGAACATGGGAGCTACTATCCAGAGCAGGTCTTTGTATCTTACATCTACAAGACTTCCCATTAACCAGAAAACAATTGCCGGGAGCTCATCATAAGGATCTGCCACATATTTTGCAAGTGATATGAGAGCAGTAAAGACAGAACCTACAATTATTCCGGAAAGAACAAACACAAGAGTTCCTGCACCTTTGCTAACCTTGCCCATGCTGATGGAAGCAAACATTGCCACAAGCCCGAAGATAAAAGCGCAAAACTGTATTACAAAATGGTTTCCCCCAATCAATATTGCCAGGCATGCACCAAAACCTGCACCTGCACCTACTCCCAGTATATACGGAGATACAAGCGGATTGCGAAATACGCCCTGGAATGATGCACCAGCTGTGGAAAGTGCAGATCCCACAAGCAAAGCGGCCAGTATTCGGGGAAACCTCACACTGAACAGTACTGTGTGCTCGGTAGACTCAGGAACCGCAGTATCAAAAAGCAGAGAAGTAACGCTTCTAATACTGTCATCCACTACAAGGGACATGGATATATGATATCTCCCAACAAAAAGGGAAACTGCGAGTAACACTAAAGGTAATAGATACATGGCCAGAGTGCCATAATGCCTGTTTTCAGGCATGAGTGCACCCCATTATGTTCCTGGGCCAGCCGCTGGACGATGGCCTGTGGAAGGACCTGTTTGGATGGGCATCTTCAAAAGACATTCCATAGAAGCGCCTGTAGAATTCATCTGCCTCTTTTTTAATGTCAACTCCAAGTTTCCCAGGATACATCTTATCAGCTATGTAAAGAAGGCCTAATATCCAGCGAGGACTTCCGAAATCCCAGGAAGGCGGAATCGCATAGACCCGTTGTTCCATCACAGCATCTGCTTCTATGCTATATTGCTGACATTGGCTATAGAACTCATAGAGTGGCCGGGAGAGAAAACCGGAAATAAAGATGGTTTTGGGATTATGCTCATTGATAAAGCCTGGCTGTACATTTATACCAGGCTTACCCTCTTTCTGAAGCAATTTATTGATACTCTGCCCTCCGGCAAAGTTTACAAGATTGTTCTCCATTCTTCCTGCATTCAGGGCAAAGAGAGGAGATCCCATACAATAATAAACCGGATGGCCACTGTTCTCTGCTGCAAGGCTATGGACCAGTTCCATGCGCTTCTTAATGAAGGAAGAAAGTTGTCCTCCTTGTTCCTGGGTCCCTGCTTTTTCGGCGATGAGACTAATAAACTCAAGATAAGAACATGGCTGCTGTATAAGATGATGGATTTGCATAAGGGTGTCAGTGTCGGAAATATCCCTCCATACTTCCAGCATTTTCCGTTCATCCAGTATTCCCATGCAAGTGAGCACTGCATGGACCATACCAAAAGCCCGGCTTATACGGTAACCCCCCATGAATCCGGCTTCACTATAACTTTCAATTGCAGTGGTGCCTGTAACCGGAACAACATAACCGCAGTTGCATGTGTGCTTTGTCCATGGTTTCAACAGCCTGGAACCCATAGGTCCATGGAATTCCCTTTCTGCCAGCAGATCACCGCACTGAGGACAATACGTGTTGAGCAATTCTGTACCAGGAGAATTGAACAAATATACGTGATCCATATAATCGCTCAGAGAAGTACATATCCTTTCAGCCTCACCGATTGACGGTTCAAGTTCGATCGGTGCATCTCCAAAAGGAATGAATCTCATGACCTGAATGGGGATCGTTGGGGATATCTCAGACAAGGTTTTTGCGACCTGTAGTAATTCCTCTTCGTTTCCTCTGTGATATACTACAGAAACTTCCACATGCACTCCCATTCCAAAAAGCATGGCAATGTTTCGGAAAACAGGAATAGACGAGGATACTCCGCATGTCCTGTAACTGCGATTGGAATATCCCTTGATCCCTACGTTCATGAAATCCACTAACTTTCCAAGTTCTCCCAGAGTGTCATCTGTAAAATAGCAATTTGTAGAACAACCCACAAGTAAACCATTCTCTTTTGCCTGAATTGCCAGCTCCCTGAACAAGTAATAATTAGCTGCTGGCTCATTAAGTGTTGATACTATGCCTTTGCAGTCCTGATGTATCGCTTTTGACACTACCTGAGATGGACTGAGCGTAGGCCAGCCAAGGGACTTATTGGATGCCAGCAACCTTGCCACGCATCCTGGACATTGAAAATTGCAACCGGTGCTGAAAACCTGCAAAAATTTTCCAGATGGATAAAAATGGAGCATTGGAACAGTTTCTATTGAAATGGGATATGCTCCCATATATCCTATAGCAGGATCCTGTATTATAGTATTGTCAACGCTCACATAAGTTCCGCATCTGCCCTTACTATGATCGTTTATGTCACAACCGATCTCACATACTCTGCACTTCATTTTTCAGCCTCTTTTACTTACTTATTACTACCCAGAACCCGGACTCGTCCTGTACCGTATGACAGGCAAGTTCTGTCTGTTTCCCAGCTTCCTGCATAGCCCGCAGGTTTTCCGGGCTGAGCCTTTCTTTAGAATTATTATGCCATTCCGGATCAAAGGCGAGCATTTTTTCAGATATTTTTTCTTTAAGTTCCTTTGTGCCGAAACCACCGCCTATCCATGCCTGTCCATTAGGAGCAAGAACACGAGCGACTTCAGTAAAAGCAATAGGAAGATCTTTCCAGAAAAATACAGAACCACGGCTTACAATGAGATCTGCACAATTATTCCTGAAAGGAAGTGTATGTACATCTGCCTCCACAGGCATTACCCTATCATAGATATTATGACGAAGTGCTTTTTTCTTTGAAAGCCTGCACATGTCCTTGGAAAAGTCAATACCATAAACTGGCATATCCGTAATTTCTGCAATCGATATCCCCAGAGATGCGATCCCGCACCCCAGATCCAGACAAATGCCTTCTCTTATTTTACTTTCTTTAAGTATATGGTCTGCAATAACGGGATAAATGGGAGCAAATATATGCTCCGCAATATAAGGGAAGCCTGGAGAATCCCTTTTTTCACCGTTCATGCCTACTCCTCTGCTTCAGGATACAACAACGAGTTGAGCTCTTCATCGGTGAGGTCGTAGTGGAAGAAATCCGAATAGAACTCACGTGTCAGGCTCTCAAGGTCCATATCTGAAAACTGATCGGGATACAGCATTTTTGCAGTCCAGGCTGTTCCTATGATCAGGTGTGGTCCCTGTGGCCTGTCTATCCAGCAGAAAGGATTCTCAGGTGCCAGGTATACGCGCTTGTTCGCCACTGCATCTATGTTCTCCCAGAGTGGGTCCGAATATACAGAGTTGTAGAACTGGGTATTGGATGTCAGTATGACTTCCGGATCCCATGCTATGACATTTTCCATGGAAACTGCCGTCATGCCATTACCAGGAGTGAGGGTACAATTTGCAACATTTATACCACCGCATATATCTATGACCTGAGAGTGCTGCGAACCGGAAGGATCGGTTGCAAGTCCCTTTGGACCTTCAGCATAGTATACGTGTACTTTTTGATCCTCAGGAATGTCCTTTATTGTATCGTTGATCTCAGTAAGGATAGAATTGCGGAAATCTATAAGTTTATCTGCCTGTCTCTCACGATCAAGTAAAGTACCGACGTATTCGATGGTAGGTTCTGATCTCATAATATAGGTTATGGACCCATCAATAGCTACAACAGGAATGCTGCCAAAGTTTTCCTGTCTGAGTAGGATCGTATCGTTTACATCACCCTGGGTATTGTATCCTTCGATCACGATATCAGGATCCATACTGATCAGAGTCTCATAGTTCCCGGTTTCTGTACCATACCAGCCTCCGATCACCGGAAGGCTAAGATATTTATCATCCATCAAAGTATGGTTAAAACTGTTGATGAAGTTCCAGCCAGCGACCTTGTCAGGTGCAAGCATGTATACAAGAATGGTTGATGGCGGGGATGTAGCTATTACAGAATCGATATCATTTGGAAGTACTAATTCTCTACCCAACATATCGGTTATCTGTACCGTATCGTTCTCATCAGAATCACTGTTATCAGATGAGGTTTCATCGCTACCTGAATCATCATCCGATGAGCTACTACTGGAGCTGTGCTTTGATGAACTTCCACCACTGCCTGAATAAATTGCCGTGACAGATGTAGTATTGGTAGTGTTGAGAGAATAAACGGGTGTAGTATCATTCGTAGTATTGAGAGAATTTGTAGTCTTATTGATCTCGTTGGTTACATTAGTACCAGTATCTTCCGGAACACTCATCATCTTATCATTGGTACTATTTTCCTTTTCTGCAACAGGATTTACATTTTCTGTGATCTTGTCAGAACCTGAATTACTTTCATCTACCGAGCTACTGTTCACGCAGCCACTTAAAAAGACTGCAGCCACCAACATCATGGCTATGAGAAGGATCTTGATTTTTCGACTCATATCGTTTCCACCTTTAAAGCATCATTCTTAGTCTTACAACTGCAATTTGCATTGAACGGAATCATGAAATTATCAATGGAAATCAGGCTGGATTGTGCTTGCAATCCCCTTCACCCCGCATAACCTGTTGACCATTATGTTCCATGAATCAGGAGATTTTACGACCTGAAACAACATAAAAATCAGAATGATTGTACCCCTTTTTCCATTCATAGCAATACCCGTCAGACTTTGAATGCTTTTAGCGTTATGTTTGAACAAACATAATGATATAAAAATCTATCCTCAATGGGCTTTTTCCAGAGTGTTAGATGACATTGAAAATATATCCAGATCGTTGTGACTGAACATCTCAATATTGTAAATTTTAGGTAGGAGTTTCTTTTTATTAGACCTGGCAGTCGGTAAAATTCAGTTCAGAATAGAATTTACCATAATTTACTTATCATAAATTGAATAAACATTGGTCATGAACAAGCAATCAATGCCAGAAATCCCCCCTCTTAATAAAAAAACTAAAATTATAGGATGGAATGAAGAACTTGAATCGGCATTCTCTATCTACGAGGGTTCATACATGGCGGGAAGGGTCATGTCAAGACATAAGACTGTCTGTGAAATTCTCATTTCAGGTGCTATAATAAAAGCTGGGATTTCCGGAGCACTTCTGCGAATTGGTAAACAACCAGTGGTAGGAGATTTCATAGTTTTACTGGATCAGTCTGAACTGAACTTGTATACGATCGTCAATATACTGCCTCGAAGAACCTGTCTCTCAAGAGGAGCTGTAGAAGATGGTGCTGAAGAGCAGATAATTGCTGCAAATATTGATACTCTTTTTATTATGACGTCAGTAGGTAAAGACCTCAATCTGAGAAGACTTGAACGGTATTTGACAGTTGTGTATTCTTCAGGAGCAAAACCAGTAATCGTCCTTAACAAAATAGACCTTACTGACAACCCGGCCGAAGCCGTAGAAAAAATAAGATCTGTTGCTGGCGATGTTCCGGTTGTCGCTATTAGTGCTCTTTCAAAAGATGGGCTTGTTGGACTGGAACCTTATATTGGCCCTGGTGAAACAGTGGCGCTTATTGGTTCATCGGGTGTTGGAAAGTCTACGCTCATCAATACTTTTTTTGACAAACAGATTCAGAAAACTATGGAAATTAGGGAAGATGATGAGAAAGGAAGACACACGACTACAGTGAGACAATCATTTCTTCTTCCCAATGGTGGAGTTATTATTGACAATCCCGGCATCCGGGAAATTCAACTTGGAGATAGTTATGATGGATTTGAAAGAGCATTTTCCGATCTTGTTGAGATTGGTCAGAAATGCCACTTCAAGGACTGCACACACAACCAGGAGCCGGGATGTGCTGTCCAAATAGCAGTAAAGAACGGAACTATTGCAAAAGAGAGATTTGAAAGTTATCAGAAATTGA
>NZ_JBFYLB010000076.1:0-5301 GCF_041305605.1 Methanomethylovorans sp. | reverse complement strand
CGGTGGCACTCATCGATCACGATAAAATCGAACTGCTCGATAGGGACCTTTTCATTGTACACCACAGGCAGCGGTTCCCTGGGCTGCCATCCGCTCTCGGCAGGATTCGTTTCCTCTGTTTCCTCGTCAAGTTCCTCACCCTTCAGGATCGAGTACAACCTCTGGATGGTGGAGATGCACACCTGGCTGTCCGAAGCGATGTGGGTGGAACGCAGCCGCTGCACATTGTATAGTTCTGTGAACTTGCGGTTATCATCGTTGGGAGTATATGCCATGAACTCCTGTTCCGCCTGTTTTCCCAGGTTTTTAGTATCCACAAGGAAGAGTATCCTCTTAGCGTCAGCGTATTTAAGCAGCCGATATATGAAAGTAACAGCAGTGTACGTTTTTCCGGAACCTGTAGCCATCTGGATCAATGCTCGCGGGTGATTCTCCTTGAAAGACCTTTCCAGGTTGTTGATCGCCCGTATCTGACAATCATGCAATCCCTCTGTCTGAAGCCCTGGAATATCCAGCAAGCTGGTCCTCAGTGACTTCTCTTTTTTGAGCCATTCCCTGAAAGTCTGCGGGCGATGAAATGAAAAAACAGGTCTTGATCTTGGTTTAGGATCACGGTGGTCGGTGAACCTTGTAAGTTCTCCGGTACTTTCGTACACAAAAGGCAGAGGGTCATTGTTCAGATATTTCAGCTTGCTTGTGGCATACTCGCCTGACTGTTCCTCGACAACCGTTAGTCTATGGCCTTCCTCTTCCTTTTTTGCCTCTATAATTCCCACAGGGTTCTTATCCACAAAAAGCACATAATCCGCAGGTCCGACATCTGTCAAATACTCTTTTACTGCAATGCCATCAGCTGCACTCCAGTTAAGCGTATTTTTCTCCTGTACTATCCAGCCGGAAGCCTCCAGTTTTTCATCGATCCTATCTCTTGCTTCCTGCTCAGGACTCTGATTGTGGCTCATAGACCTTACCGTTGATCTGATACGTTGCTACAATTACCATATCTGAAACTGCATGGAAAACTCACTCAGTATTCAGAATGATTTTGGAAAAGTTTATGTTCACATTCAATATAAGGATTCTTTGTTCTGTTTACACACA
Organism: Methanomethylovorans sp.; assembly: GCF_041305605.1. Lineage (GTDB taxonomy): Archaea > Halobacteriota > Methanosarcinia > Methanosarcinales > Methanosarcinaceae > Methanomethylovorans. The sequence continues at coordinate 4,200 of NZ_JBFYLB010000076.1, read as the reverse complement.
TCTTATACTCTGCAGATGTTCTCAAATTTTAAGAATTGTCTGCAAGGTACCAGTGATGTAAAAAATAAAAAGGAGAATACCTTTTTCTTTGGAAGTTGCAAGGCCCATGGACATTTATTTTTGATCAACCGTTAATCTACTCGTGGGAAATAACGTTCAATGACCCAAAGCATAGGCCGGGTCATAAATGTGGTCACTAGGGCCATCAAGACCATCATGGTAAAGACAGTGGGGGTCAAGATCCCCAGTTCATATCCTATACTTAGAACTACCAGTTCCACCAATCCCCGTGTATTCATCAGCACTCCCAAGGCCAGAGAGTTTGCCCAGGATTGGCCGGTAAAGCGGGCTGCTGCAGCGCTTCCTCCAAACTTGCCTGCTACTGCCACCAGAATTATCATTATGCATATGAACCACAGATAGCTTTCGTTTAACAGACCTATTTCGGTTTTGAGGCCGTTTATTGCAAAGAACAGAGGCAACAGGATAACCAGGCTGACATCTTCTATACGGGAGATCAGCAATTGCCTGAAATCAGATTGTATCGGCATCATCATCCCTGCTAGAAAGGCTCCGAAAAGGGCATGGATCCCAATGGCCTCGGTGGCAAAGGCAGATAAGAAGAGCACGACAAACAGCAGTGCAATAAATCCTTTGCTCACGTTTTCTTTCGTAGCAAATCGTTCCCCAAGGAACCTTAATATGGGACGTACAAAGTAGAACATAAACAAAACGTACAATATTGACATCATAACCGTAACAAGGAAGGTCATTATTGTTTCAGCCCTTATTATACTAACAACGGCACCCAGCAAGCACCAGGCTGTAACATCATCGGCTGCAGCACAGGTAAGCGCCAGCGTACCAAGGGTCGATTGTGTCAGCTTCCGTTCCTGTATTATCCTTGCCAATACGGGAAATGCTGTAAGGCTCATGGCAATGCCCATAAAGAGGCTGAAAGAGAGAAAAGTAATTCCCTCAGGTGCAAATCCGGTGAACAAAAAATATGCCAAGGTAACTCCTAAAAAGAAAGGCACTACAATGCTGGCGTGGCTGACGATCAAAGCAGTATGTGCTTTATTTTTCAGCAAACTCGGATCAAGTTCCAGACCAACAATAAATACATACAGCACAAGTCCTAGGTTGCTCAGAGTTTCCATCCAGCCCAACGAAGCTGGTGCAAACAAGAATTTGCTCAATTGTGGCCACCATATCCCCACCACAGATGGCCCAAGCACAATTCCTGCTGTCATTTCACCAATGACACTGGGCTGGCCCATGCTGGCAAAAATGAACCCAAAGATCCTGGCCATCAGTACTATGACTGCGATCTGCAAAAACATTAGACCAAGAGGGTGGTTCAAATTCTGAGTTAAACACTGAACTATAAGTGTTCCAAGATCATTATCCCCTTGGAAATTGTTTTGGCTATTTATTGTGATGTCAGGAAAATCAACCAATGGAGACTCTAATCTTTGACCTTGAATTATAATCATCCAAACCAGCAGGATAAATATACCAGTAAATATCAGGTAAAAAAGTAGATTCCTGTGTAGCTTAGTGCTCATCACAGGTAATACTCTTCACGAAGTAAATATCTCTTTCGTCCATTTGACACGGAAATTTTCACATTTCAACCCTGGTGACAACTCCATGGACCCTATCTTCTGAAAGTTTATGGAATTGGACAAAAGAAGGTGATACTTTTTTCATAATTGAGAATACCTTCCAGGCAGGGTTGTCAGTTACTATATCTTCAACCCCGTAAAATATTGTTTTCTCATTAATTCCTGCAGTTTTTAATATCTGTCCGAGATTTATAACCTCCATGTACCCCATGTTTATTTTAAATACTTTCAATCCGTTTGCAATTTTTTCTTTGAATGAGCTTTCAACACCAAATGGATTGTCATGTATGGTAATTGTAACAAGGATATTATCCATGTAGATTATTCCATTATCGAACATTGTATGTACGATATATTGGGGGATAGAGCTTACTTCCTTGGCAAAGAAGAGAGCTGTCCCATTTATTTTAGTTACAGATGCGTATGTCAGATCGTATCTTTCAAGGAAGTCTTTTAAGGGTACTGGAATTAAAGCCTGATATAGCCTTTTTTGTCCGGTTGTGTAGATCATGATCATGCTAAAACACAAAACTGCAATGAAAAGGGACCAATAGCCTCCATGTGATAGTTTGTATGTGTTGGAAATAAGAAATATCATTGCAACGTATGTTACGCACATAGAAATGACAGTTTTAACGACTTCTTTCTTGAAATAATATATAAAAGTCATCATTATGCCCGTGATCACCATTGTACCGGTGACAGTTAATCCATATGCAGCAGCAAGTCTGCTGGATTCTCTGAACTCAAATATCGCAAACAATACAGCAATAAGAAGTAGCCAATTCACAACGCTGATATAGATCTGCGATCTTATTACATCCGATGTATAATCTATTTTCAATAGTGGCGCTATTCTGGTCATTATTGCCTGGTATGCTATTGAGAACATGCCACTGATCATGGCCTGAGATGCTATCACCGTAGCTACTATACTAAGGACCAGGAACGGCACATACAGAAAATGTGCCTGTTGAAATATCATTTCATACAGTATGTTCCTGGAATCGGGATTTCTTATAAGGAATGCTCCCTGTCCAAGATAAGCCAACAGTAATGCTACAAAGACCAGTCTCCAGGCTTTCAAGATGGGTTCTCTTCCAAGATGTCCCATATCAGCATATAATGCCTCCCCGCCAGTTGCACACAGGATCACTTCAGACAATACGAAAAATCCTGCCCAGCCGTTATGCAGTAGGAAATCGATCGCATAATATGGATTTATAGCTTTCAGAACGGATGGTGTGTATATTATAGATATGATACCTGAAGTGGCAATAGCTAAAAACCATAGGACCATCAGAGGTCCGAATATCCATGCTATTTTTTCAGTTCCTTTATTCTGGAATGAAAAAAGGCCTACTGCTATTATTCCGGCAATTAGCATAAGAGTCTCTTGTTCGATAAACTGAAGGCCTGGAATGATACGTATACCCTCTACAGCACTGAGTATACTGATGGCAGGTGTAATTATGCCATCGCCAACAAGGAAAGATATGCCAATATATGACAATATCGTGACGATCATCACTTTTTTACTTGATTTTATCAACGGAACAAGCAATTCCTTAAGTACGATAGTTCCGCCCTCGCCTTTTTTTCCAAGGTTCATGGCAAGCCAGGAGTATTCTATAGTTACAAGTATCACAAGCGTCCAGACAATCAAAGATAGGACTCCCATCACATTAGAAGGCGTAGCAGCTGTAATGAGAAAGATAACTGTAAGCGTGTAAATAGGGCTGGTGCCAATGTCACCAAAGACAAGTCCGGTAGATTTAACAATTCCACCCAGGTCTTTTTTGTCGAGCATAATGATCAGATCAACTCCTTGAGCCCAGTATCCTATTTGGAAAAATTGCATTTTGAAATCGCATTAAGAATCCTGTCTTTCCTTTAGCAGAACGTGAAGCAGGATAGTCTATAGCATATATATTAAATTTCTCGTGCAGAACGCAGTATCTCGAGTATCCCAAATATGTAGCCAGTGCTTTGCATACAAAATAAGTAGTTCTCGTTTCATACCTTCAGAAGATCAAAAATAAGGGAAGGGTCCCGTAGGACAAACTATGGAAGGCTTATGGAGTATGGGGGTATGATCAATCAATGATCATTAATGTTTAATCCCCGGGGCCCACGATGGTTGAAAAAAGAGAATGCACTTAAAGTGCATCCTCGTTAGTTTCGGCTGTTCTGATCCTGATGATCTTTTCGATGGGGTAGATGAATATCTTCCCGTCGCCAATGGAGCCGGTTTGAGCATGCTTCATAATTATAGCCACTGCTTCATCCGTCTTTTCAGCCGGTACGACCAGTTCCATCTTTACCTTGGGTAACAGGTCCACACAGTACTTCTGGCCTCTCCACTGCTGGAGCACGCCCTTCTGCTTTCCACGTCCCTTTACCTCGGTAAGTGTCATACTTTCGAATCCAGCCTCATCCAGTGCATCTTTTACTTCCTGGACCTTAGTAGGTCTGATGATTGCCTCTATCTTTCTCATTCATATCACTCCGCAAGCACGAATTCTGGGTATGCAGACATTCCGTGTTCCTTAATGTCAAGTCCGGCTATTTC
>NZ_JBFYLB010000075.1:0-4122 GCF_041305605.1 Methanomethylovorans sp. | reverse complement strand
TGGTCATGGTATTGAACATTTATGCTGCTTATCCCATCTTGTTCTTCTCTGAGAATCAAGGGATGATAACAAGTGTAGGGGATATCTCTGCCCATGTTGGTCCGAATGATCTGGTACTTGTGGACAGATACGCAGCAGGTTCATATAAAATAGCTGACCCTCTTTTTTTCGTGTACTCGAAGCCTGCTCTCTGGTGGGATGCTGATTCTCTTGGAAAGCTCAAAGCTGATCTTAACGTTTCCCGCTTTGATACCGTATATATACTGACAAATAAAGCAACGCGCCTGGAGAAATACTTCAATCCCGTAGAAGTGGAACTTGTTCGCACCCAGCCTGTCACTTTGCAACAGCTCGAGGTTACAGTGGATCTAAATCATTATCCTCACAGGGAAGCAGATGTTTATGATATGGATTACTCCATAGCTCGCCAGCTTATGAAAAGGCCTAATAATATAGTAACCAGAGACTTCGAATTGCAATTGTATAAGGTTACGGATAGCTCTAACATGTTCATGTGATAATTCAAAAGGTGATCTATATGACCATAGGTATGATCAACACTGCCCAACCTTATACCGGTATTGGAAATTATGCATTTTCCCTGTTTGAAGCTATTAAAGGTTTAGTAGACATAGACCACGTGTTCTTTAATACCAAGCAGTTTACCGTAAATGAACTTACCACATCGAAAAAGATAGCCAGTTCAAGAAGGATACCATTTGTAGATAATAATCCATTTTTTTATTACCGGATGCAAGGTTACATTCCAAAATATGATCTATATCACCTTACCAATCAGAACATCTCTTTTTTTAAAGTAGCACCTAAAGTAATAACCTGTCATGATATCATACATGAAATGTATCCGGCAAGCAAGATGCATCTGATGATGGGTAAAATGATGTATAAAGGACTTAAGAATGCGGCACATATCATTACTGACTCTGATGCCACTGCAAGTGATCTGCAACATAAATATGGAATTTCCAATGAGAAAATGACAACTATCTATCTTGGCATCGATCATGAAGTGTTCAGGCCTCATGAAGATGTTTCTTCAATATGGTCAAAGTACAATCTTGAAAGAGATAAGAAGTACATCCTGCATATTAGCTCTGAGCAGCCACGGAAAAATATCGAAGGCATCATTAAAGCATTCTACAGGTTGAAAAAGCAATCCGGAAGAAAGGACCTTGTTCTATTGAAGGCAGGAGAACCACAATACGCAAAGGACAGGAAAGGTATCATGTCACTTATAGCGTCCCTTGGTCTGGAAAAAGATGTCCTTTTCCTTGGGAGAGTTCCAACTGACGATCTTGTAAGATTATATTGTGTCGCGAAGATGTTCGTTTTCCCATCTTACTATGAAGGTTTCGGACTTCCGGTTATAGAGGCTATGGCATGTGGATGTCCGGTGATCACATCCAATGTATCATCATTGCCGGAAGTTGCAGGCGATGCCTGTATTATTGCTGATCCAAGAGATGACCAGAAAATAGCTAGCTATATGCTTGAACTGCTTCAGGACGGTGAGCTTAGGTCTTCCCTTGTTCATAGGGGAGTCGACAGAGCTTCTCAATTTTCATGGGAAAGATGCGCTAACGAAACTGCAAAAGTGTATGCACGTGTTCTTGAAGATATTTGATGTCAGAGTCCTTCTTTTTTCATTAATCTCCTTCCAACCAGATCGATCGATCCTGTAATTACAACACAGATCAATATTACGTTAGTGTCAATATGTGAGCTTACTGAGCCCTGCAGTATTTCTTCTGCTATCAGCAGGATCATAAAACTGGCAAGTAATGTAAGGCATAAGCGCCGGTTAAATTCCATGACCTTCACGTATTTTTCGTTCTTGCGGGGCTTTCCGTTCCTATCCTTAGCAAAAGTTTTTCTGTTTGCATATGTCAGAAATATTGTTATGCATGCAATGAACATGAATAGGGCGATGTAGATTGGTACATCACTACCGTTTGCTTTTGAGGATAATATTTCTACACTTCCATTATCCAGATCCTTACTTACTACGTAAATATCATCAGATATTGACCTGAGTATATCAGGTACACTTTCAGGGTCCCCTTTATATCCTTCCGAGTTATCGGGAAGACCCAGAATGCAGAATGTTCCGGGATCTCTCAGAGTCGCACTAAATTTGCAGTTCTCTCCTTGGTCTCCAATGTTATTGGAAGTAGTGTATGACCATTTTCCATTTTTGAAGTATGCAACAAAAACTTCTTCAGGGCTCAATCCTCTGTGCTTAAGCCATTGTTTTTCCACAAGGAATTCTATGTATATAGTGCCAGGATCATTCGGATAAAGGCTTAGGTCATATATGCTGCAGACGTCTCCTTCTATCCTGTTTTCTCCACTAGGTAGTTTTTTCAGTTCCTTCAGCAGAAAAGAGAAGTCAGTTACTTCTGTATTATAATATATGTTAAAACTGCTAAGGTTCGTATTATCAATGGTTATTGGTATCTCTTTCGCAGGTTCTGTAAATGAGAGGTCAGTTCTATACTGCACTTTAATGTTCAAATTACTTTCTTCAGTTGGCACATTTTTTTTGCTGACCAGGATCTTATCGTTATCTGCAGGTTCCAGAGCAAGATATCCTCCAAGAATAGCTACAGGTGTCTCTTCTTCAAGCCGGATCTCACTGTTCTCTTCAAGTGTTATTCTTATATCCTGAAGACCATCGCCATTGATATCAATTATCTCTGTTGTAGATCCATCTCTGAATGTATTATGGTCCTTTACCACAACAGTATGACTATCGATCCTGTTTATCTTCAGCAGCACGCTGGAATTATTAAGATTCTCTGCAATTTCTCTACATTCAATGTTCACTAATGGAGTCTCATTGTCCATTATAACTTCTTTATACGATGCTGTGTCGTTCTCTCCCATCTCGAAATCTGAGAGAATAATTCCTTCTCTGTAAAGTGAGAAATAGATCTTACGTGCATCCAGGTCTATTGTATGCATTTGTATATCCATTCCATCCCCAAGTTCTATCTTGCTGCCTGAATTGACCTTTATATTGATATCAGTCATTATCTTGGAGAGGATGGCTGATGAATTATCTATGTCCAGTATACAGTAGGGTTCGCCAAGGTATGCAATAGTCCTATTCAGAGGACTTTCGATACCTTTCTCCTTATATTGGAGGCTTCCATATACTATCTCGTCTTTACTCAGTATATTGTCTTCTCCGGGAGCTATCCTCAGGAACTCCCAGCTTCTTTTTCCCGTAACATCAAAGTAAAATAAACCTGGTGATGTCCAGGTGTTTAACTCATTATCGTAATTGGAGGGGTCAAAGTAGGTATGATCAGTTGTATTTCTGTAAGGATAAAATACAATTTGCTCTTTTTGCAGTGGAACTATAATATAGTCTACATTTGCTTCTTGTTTTTCGCTAATAGTATCGTAAAAGGAGACAACAGTACCCCCCTCCTTGCTGAAGAAGGCTTCTTCCCTGAAAGCAAAGTATGCATCTGATTCGATTTTGATATCTCCCTTTGGTATCTTTATATGATATGGTGAGGAAGATGCAGGTAATCTGATGTTTATCCATTTGTTCTTTGTATCCAATTTTGCGTGATATGTACGGTTGTTTCCCTCTATGGTGATATCCTGCAAGCCTTCATCATGCAAGGTCATAAATTTTAACGAAAACCTTTTGTTGGAACCTACATACAGGTCTTCCGGGGATAGGATGAACATCTTTCCATCAAGAACCAGCTTGTCCTGCGCACTGCACAGTTCATCTATTACAATATCATCATTAGATGTAAGCTTTATATGATAGATATCATCCTGCAGTCCAGGCACTTCCAAAATTCCGGTCTGGATATTTCCGGTCTTTCGGGTCGCTGAAGTTTGACCATCATCAGGTATGCTCATAGACTCGATGATTTCTCCGGAAGGTGAATGAACAGTTATGTTTAGTTCATCCTCTCCTTCGTACCAGTTAAGGTCATGTTTTGAAATAGAAAGGCTAAGAGTTTCATTATGAATATATGTGTATATTTCGTGTTGTCCTCTTAATTGCATAGAGCTTCTGGTCTCTGCGGAAGCATTAGTGGTAATGGTTCCCATTCCATTGAACTTTACATAAGG
>NZ_JBFYLB010000074.1:0-7229 GCF_041305605.1 Methanomethylovorans sp. | reverse complement strand
ATGTAGTTGTGAGTGAAACAACGACCACAACCCCAACTACTCCAACTGCATCAGGTTCAGTTTCGTATTCAGCTACCTATGACAACAGGTTGCGTGAGTCATTACCGAGCACAGTTCTTTCAGATTCTGCTTATCTTGACATCGGAAAGAGCACAAGCGCTTGCAGGGATGTAATGATGTTCGATCTTAGTGGATACGACACAACTGATTCAATTACCAAGGCAACTCTTTCACTGTATTGGTATTATCCTGCTGGTGCCACACGTACTTCTGACACCGTAGTGGAAGTTTACAGGCCAGTTGAATGGGACCCGAAGTATACGAGCTGGAATAACCGTGCCTCTGGTACTTCCTGGAGTACAGCAGGAGGGAACTGGTATGATAAGAACGGTGTTTCTCAGGGAAGCACACCGTACGCATCTCTGACATTCCCGGCCAGCACAGTGCCCGGTAACAAATACTATGAGCTTGATGTCACTGAGCTTGTGCAGGAATATGTAAGTGGTGAATACGACAACACAGGTTTCTTCCTCAAGGCAAAGACAGAAAGTGGTAATTACATTGCCTTCTACAGTTCCGATTGGTCTAACGCTGCACAGAGGCCGAAATTAACAGTGACCTCAGCAGATGGTTCAAGTCAAACAGGAGACAATGACAATGTGCCAGTTGCTGATGCCGGGTCAGATACGACTGCTACCGTAGGTTCAAGTGTTAGCTTTAGTGGCGGCGCTTCTACTGACGACAAAGGCATAGCCTCTTACTCCTGGGACTTCGATGCTTCAAATGGCATAACCTCTGAAGCAAGTGGTAAGACAGCTACTTACACATACGCAACTGCAGGAACTTACACTGTGACACTCACGGTCACGGACACAAGTGGGCAGACATCTACTGACACATTAAATGTAGTTGTGAGTGGAACAACGACCACAACCCCAACCACTCCAACTACTCCAACTACTTCCAGTTCGGTCTCTTATTCGGCTGCTTATGACAATAGATTGGCTGAGTCATCCAAAACTACGGTTTATTCCAGTTCAACTTACATTGACATTGGAAAGAGCTCAACTAGTTGCAGGGATGTAATGTTGTTCGATCTTAGCGAGTACGACACAACTGACACAATATCTAAGGCAACTCTTTCACTGTATTGGTATTACCCTGCAGGTAAGGCACGTACTTCTGACACTGTAGTTGAAGTTTATAGGCCGGTTGAATGGGATCCGAAGTATGTGAGCTGGAATAACCGTGCTTCTGGCACTCCATGGAGCACAGCAGGAGGAAATTGGTACGATAAGAACGGAGTTGCACAGGGTAGTACACCGTATGCATCTCTCACTTTCCCTGCCAGCACGTTGCCTGATAACAACTACTATGAGCTTGACGTGACTGAGCTCGTGCAGGAATACATAAGTGGTGAATACGACAACACTGGCTTCTTCCTCAAGGCAAAGACAGAGAGTGGCAATTACATTTCCTTCTACAGCTCTGATTCTTCAACTGCTGCCAGACGGCCGAAGTTAACCATAAATACGTAAAGTTGAGAATACCGTGATCAGGAGCGAAAAACAAATTCGCTCCATATTTTTTATATTGATCTTCAATTTAGGTTAGATTTGTATCTGGCACTTTTTTACTCTGCTTATTCCTCTGATTTATGCTAACCTTTAAGAACCAAACTACTAGATACTCCTAGTATAATCCTGTAATTTTGTGGAGGGGTAAAATGACAGATGAAACTTCTAACAATAAAATGTATATTTTGCTTGTTGTACTTGCAGTAGCTGTAGCGTTGATGGCTGCTGTGATCTATGCCGGTTCTCTGTCCTCATCCGGGCAGAATGGGGAGCACACTCTTTCCATCTCAGGTTCTGCGGAACAAAAGACGACCCCAGATACAGCTTCATTAAGCATAGGGGTTGTCGTGCAATCACCTACTGCGAACGAAGCATCAATTCAAAATGCAGCTTTGATGGGTGCTGTTATCAACGAGCTCAAAAATATCGGATTGCAGGATAATGAGATCCAGACATCCTATGTTTCTATCCAGCCGGTATATAATTATACAGGTACTCCAACCATCGTGGCTTATTCTGCTTCCAATAGCGTGCAGGTCACTACAAAGATGCTGGATAATGTGAGTGCTATCATTGACAGGTCAACGGCCGCAGGTGCTAATCAAATAGGCGGCATAACCTTTTCTGTATCTGATGAACGACAACAGACTCTGCGCAATGAACTGTTCCAGGCCGCAGTATCTGATGCCCGATCTAAGGCAGATGAACTTGCGTCAGGTCTGGGTGTGACAATAGTGGATGTGCAGACAGCTTCTGTAAGCGATGTAGGTAGCGTACAGCCTATCTTTCAGGAAGCACCAGTAGCTGAAGCAGCGGTTCCTACACCAGTTCTGCCTGGAGAAACAACAGTTTCCATATCTGTCCAGGTGACATATATAGTCAGGTGATCAATTAATAATTTGATCCAGAGCTGCATAACGACTTTAATTCATCTCTGCAGCTTTATTTCTGTATTTCTCAGCCGCAATCCAATTATCTTTTTTAATTGCAGGAATCATGTTGCAATTTCACTGACAGAAAAACTGATATTTACAAAATGTTTATGGATATCGATGAAAAAAGAGGATTTTCTCAAGTTGAGATCCTGGTTCCAGGATTATGTAAGATCCTTCTATTCAGAAGACACTTTTATTTCACAAAATGTTTTTCTTAAAGAAGAGCATAGCTTCAGGGTGTGTGAAAATGCTTCGCAGATCGCGATCTCTGAAAAAATGGATGAGGAAAACTATTATCTTGCCCTTGTTATTGCTCTTCTGCACGATATAGGTCGTTTTGAGCAGATCAGCAGATACAGGACCTTTAATGACCGTATATCTGAGAATCACGCTCTTTTAGGAGTAAAGATATTGGACGCGGAGGGAACTCTTTTATTTGCATCTGCACAAGAGAGGCACATCATATTAATGGCTATCAAGAACCATAATTTAAGAACCATTTCTGATGACCTTGACAGAAATGCCCTTCTTCATGCAAGACTTATCAGAGATGCGGATAAGCTTGATATTTATAAGATATTGACCGATTACTACGTTACAAAGGCAATATCTCCGAACCCTGTTCTTGAACATGGATTGCCTGATGTTCCTGTTTATTCCCGGCATTTGATACAGGACATTTTCAACAATAAGATAGCAACCACAGATGGCGTTACAACCTGCAATGATATGAACCTCACCCGTCTTGCCTGGGTTTTTGATCTGAATTTCACTGAAACCCTGAGGCTTGTTAAGGAAAAGGACTACATTAAAAAATTAATAGATACTCTTCCACAGAACAGTGAAATAAATGCGGTTCAAAACCATCTTCAAAAATATATGGATTCAATGTTAGACAATGCATAAATTATGAAGAGGGCTTTTAATCCTCTTCAACACTTACAATTTAGTTTTCTCTTCATTATTCACTGCTAATCTCAAGAGAAAGAGGCTGCTTACTGAGCAGGCTTCCTCCTACATATGCCACGGTTCCGCAGATCAGTCCAATGAAGACTGTATGTATGAGGGGATTGCCATAGTATTGCCATAGCACTACCGAGCCGAATGATGCTATCAGGCTGGCAACAAATCCCGTAGCAGTGCCGCGGTCCCAGTATAAGCCAAATATTAGCGGAACAAACACGCAGCATGCAATGACTCCCATGCTTGCGGATACCAGAGGTACTATCATTTGTGGTACATCCAGAGCAAAGAATGCTGCTAAGACGATGATCACAACCCCTACTATCCTTGTCATGAGAAGCATCCGTTTGTCAGGGGTATTCGGACTCAGGAACTTAAGAATATCTGATGTAAGAGCTGTTGTTGTAACCAGAACGATAGCGCTCATAGTTGACATAGCGGCAGAGATAGCTGCCAGAAGCACGATGCCATCAAATCCAGAAGGCAGTAACGATGTTGCAAGGAATGGAACGAGACCATCCGGGTTTGCCATGAAGGGTGCCAGCTGCTCTGAGGTAAATGCTCCATAGGCCAGAATACCCAGGGAAAATATGCAGAGGGCATAAACTGCGATGGATATTGGGCCATATATGCCAGCAAACCTCACTACCCTCTTGTCTTTGGCAGAGAATATCATTATTAACAGATCCGGCAGCGCCAGAAGTCCAAGGCTGATAGCAAATGCATTTCCAAAGCTCTTTTGCCAGGGTACTACATTTCCTCCCATGTTCAATACGGCATCAGGGATATTATTCCAGATATTCATTCCCTGCCCACTGGAAATAAGCCCTCCGTATAGAAGTACAGCGCCTACTATCATTATCAGTCCCTGGAGGAAACTTATCCAGAGAATTGCAGGCAACCCTCCGATAGCGTAGTAGAGGACAACTATTCCAACTGCTATTACAAGACCCTGAAAATATGTTACTCCCAACAGGCCCTGAAAGAGATTTCCGCAACCTTTGAAGATGGCAACCAGGTATACTGTGTACATCACCAGCATAATTCCCGCAAGCAGAACCTTTCCTCCCTGGGAATTGTATCGGCGCTCCAGCAGCTGAGGAACAGTTTTAGCATCATATTTCTGTGCCATTGTCCAGATCTTCGGGGCTATCAGGAATGCCAGGCAGGCAAAGGCCACATGGAAGAAAACTGCCCATATCACCCAGGGAAGACCGGCAATAAGTCCGTAGCCTCCTCCTCCCAGAAATGATGCTGCACTAAAATATGCAGCCATATAAGCTATGCCTATCACGGCAGGATACACTACCTGGCGGTCCGATATCACAAAGCCTGAAAAGGTTCCCTGCCTGAGTTTCAGAGAAAGCAGGATTATCGCTATTACGTATATCACCAGCAGAACCTGATTAATCATGATCTCTCCTCAATATGAAAAAGAATGTCGTCCCCAACATAACTACAACTGAGATGATCAGGACAAGATAAGGCAGAGGCATTAACATTCACTCCTTGCCTCATTTTTTGTTTGATCTGTAATATTCGAAAAATTATTGCTTATTAATATCAAGTGCAATTTTCCTCCTCTAATGTATTTATAACTACTTTAATGTACAAAAAAATACATTATAGTTTAAATAGGTTATTGTTTGGACCTGTATATTCAAAATTTTATGCATAATAAGTAAAGGATCACTAGTTATATTTTTAAAGTGGATCTTTACAGATTAAAATAAATTCCCCTTTAAATCCTTATAGAGTGGTATAGGATCACTCTTGAATATGAGTTCTCACCATCGTAACTCTCTATTTCCAGTAACTTTTCATCCCATTAACTGTAATATATGAGCCCGAAGGCACTTGATACAATATCAGGATCAAAGTTAGGATGTCCACTGAAGAAGCCATGGAATTTAGAAGGATCAAGAATATTAAATTTGGGGTTAGTAAGCTGAGAGATCCCAATACAATGGTCAGAAGAATTGAAATGATGATAAAGGGCGCAATTGTGATTAAAACATATCGCATTTTAGAGATATTTTCTTCAGAATAAACAAACCCGCCAAAGTATGTTATTCCTATATATGTTTTGTCTGATCTTCTAAAACCTGGAATGAAAACCAGGTGCAAGAGTTCATGTATCGCTACAAGTGCTATTAAAACTGTGATTGCTCCAAAGTTAATGTTTATAGAGATTGCTGCAGTATTGATGCCAAATATCGATAACGATATTGGTATAAACAGATTGATGGTCACTAGTGTGATAAATAGATTGATAGCCATTAATGGAATTGACAGCATTATGGCAGAGAATAAGTTTTTTGGTTCACGTAGTACTGTCCAATGCACCCCTAGAAGCTGTGAATGTCTTTCAGAGCTAAATTCAGGTATCTTATACTTTATCTTGATAGTCATTCCCTCTTTCTTTTCTCTTACAACATATGCTCATTAAATACTTCTTTCTGCGCTTCCCATCAGATAACCACCAAAACCTGTTACCCAGAGCGCAATTGGATATGCTATCCATCTTTCAAGCCCTCCTATCCCAAAGATCGCAAAAGGGCTTGATGCTCCGAGAATGTAATACAGCAGCAGGTCGAGCAATGCTATGGACCCAAGCACCATAGAGAAGTATCTGAAAGGTGATGTTACAACCTTGTAGCTCATAATGGCTGCCACGCCTCCAAAGATGAATGTAAGTAGGGCAGATATACCATGTACAGCACCATAGTTTCCCGGGAAGATGCCTACTCCCAATGCACCTGTTCCGAACAATGCAAGTGGTAAGGTAAATTTACCACTGTACAATGCACGGTGGATGCAATAGGCAGAAATAATGATATAAAGGCCGCAAACCATCATACTTATATTAAAAATGGTTGCAGAGGGCTGGATTATGATGCTGTTAGGCGGTTCAGTAGCACCCAGATCACTTATCATATTCTGTCCGGTATTATAACCCGGATACAGTGTCTCAGCGGTGATGATTCCTAAGAATATCACAACACCTGCAATGAACAGCAGTGATCCTGCAATATTCCGGTATTGTACATGGGATCTTTGTTTATCGGTCATGGGAATCCTGTCAAACTATGGTGCCGGATAAATTAAGATTTATGCTGGATCGATTCCAGTTAGATCATTGCAGAAAGATCATTGTAGTTCAGCAGGAACCAGAAGCCAAAAATTGTAAGGAACCCGCCACAGATGTAGAGAACTTTTTCATGCGTACGTTGGGAAATAAGGTTTTTACCCTTGGAAAAGGATGAAGATACGGCTACAAGGAATCCGAGATCTGCAATCCAGTGGCCTATGATAAAAGTTATCACTGCAAAAATTCCCGCCATATATTCCTGCAGGATAATGGCGCTACCGGCTGTTAACCACCATATGATCAGGGTAGGGTTCAATACTGAGGTAAGTATCCCTGCGGATACAGGACCAGATGATGCATTCAGCTTACTGGCTGACGCAGTAATATCAGTTTCGGATGCCTTTTTTGCATTCTTGATCGTCACAAGACCAAACAGAAGCATCACTACACCGCCTACTATAGCTACAAATGAGATTATGCTCTTATCGATAATAGATGCAGCTCCCATCAGGATAAGCAGGAATATAGCAAATTCTACCAGGGCATGACCACTGAATACATAAAAGCCAGCCTTCCAGCCTTTCTTCATAGATATTCCAATTGTTGCGAACATCATAGGTCCGGGTATCAGTGCAGCAGATATGCCCACTGTAAATCCCAGAA